>JANYAN010000508.1 GCA_025361305.1 Burkholderiales bacterium | reverse complement strand
GCGCACGACGAGCCGCACCCGCTGATCGTTCCGTTTGCACTCGACCGCTTCCGCCACCTCGACTTCGTGCTGGAAAGCGGCACTACCACCGCAAGGTAACGTCAGCAGGCTATTCACATGCTTTTGATCCCCTGCCCGCATTGCGGGCCACGCAATGAATCCGAGTTTCAGCACGGCGGTCCGACGCGCCGGATGCGGCCTGGCGAGGCCGATGGGCTGGACCATGTGCCGGGCCAGCTTTCCGACGGTATCCTGGACCGCGGCGTGGACTCGCTCGACGATGCGCAATGGGTCGATTACCTGACCGTACCAATCAATCCGATGGGCCCGGTGGACGAGAAATGGTGGCATGTGCGCGGCTGTGGCGCGTGGCTGACGCTCAGGCGCGACACCGTGACACACCAGATCCTGGGTGTGGCGCGCCATGGCGCCTGAGCCTTTCCGCCTCCCTGACGGCGGGCGTATTGACCGCACGCGGCCGGTTCGCTTCCGCTTCAACGGCCGCAGCTTCACCGGCCGCGCCGGCGACACCCTGGCCTCCGCCCTGCTGGCGCACGGCGAACGCCTGAACGCGCGCAGTTTCAAGTACCACCGGCCGCGCGGCATCACCGGCGCGGGCCTGGAGGAGCCCAGCTCCTTTGTCGAATTGCTGGGCGATCAGGCTGGAGGCAGCCATCCCATCACGACCGTGCAGCTGCGCGAAGGCCTGGAAGCGCGTTCCGTGAATTGCTGGCCTTCCGCACGTTTCGATCTGCTGGCGGTCAACCAACTCATCGGCCGGCTGCTGCCCGCGTCGTTTTATTACAAGACCTTCATGTGGCCGAACTGGCATGCCTACGAGCCGCTGATACGCCGTGCCGCCGGACTGTCGCACGCGCCCGACGCCGACCGCGTCAAAGGCATCTACGAAACGCGGCACTGGCATTGCGACGTGCTGGTGGTCGGGGCCGGGCCGGCAGGGTTGATGGCCGCTTTGAGCGCGGCGCATGCCGGTGCGCGGGTGCTGCTGGCAGACGACGACATCGAGCCCGGCGGTGCGCTGCTGGGCCGGCGTGCGCAGATCGACGGCCGTCCCGCGATGGACTGGGTCACTGCCGCCGTGCAGGAACTCGACGGCATGCCCAACGTCACGCGGCTGTCGCAGGCCAGCGCCTGGGCCTACCGCGAATCCAACCTTGTGGTGGTGACGGAACGCGCACCCTCCAGGCCGGGTATTTTCCAGCGCAGCTGGCGTGTACGGGCCGGCCAGGTCGTAGTCGCGGCGGGTGCCATCGAACGGCCGCTGGTGTTTCACAACAACGACCGACCCGGCGTCATGCTGGCCTCCGCGGTGCAGACCTATGTCAACCGTTATGCCGTATTGCCGGGGCGGCGCGCCGTGGTGTTCACCAACAACAGTTCGGCCTACGAAGCGGCGGCCGACATGCTGGCCGCGGGTATGGCGGTCGCGGCTGTCGTCGACACACGCGCCAGCGTGCCACCCGAGGCTGCGGCGCTGGTGCCGGGCGTCCAAATCCTGGCTGGCCATGTGGTCGTCGCAAGCGCCGGACGGCGCCAGATCAGGGGCGTCAAGATACGCGCGCGCCAGGGCGGCGCGGAGCGGCATCTTGCCTGCGATCTGCTGGCCGTGTCGGGCGGATGGAATCCGGTGGTGCATCTGTTCTCGCAGTCGCGCGGCAGCCTGCGATACGACGATGACTTGAGCGCATTCGTCGCAGACCAGGCGCAGCAGGCGACGCAGTGCGCCGGATCGGCCGATGGGCTGTACGACCTTTCCGCGTGCCTGGCCGACGGCGCCGCCAAGGGCGCGCAGGCAGCCCAGGCGCAAGGATTTGGGGCTGCCTCGCCGCAGCCGGCGCAAAGGTTCCAGGCGACGCCAACGGCCCAGGTGGGGCGAAGCGCGCAGCCGCCCGCCTGCAGCAGCACACCGCCCCACGCGACCGAAGCCATGTGGCATGTCGAACCGCACAAGGCGTCCGACAAGGCCTTCCTGGACTTGCAGCACGACGTGACCGTGGCCGACATCCATGTATCGCTGCGTGAAGGCTACGGCGCGGTGGAGCATGTGAAGCGCTATACCACCGCCGGCATGGGCATTGACCAGGGCAAGACCGGCAACATCAACGTGGTGGGCGCCATCGCCATGGCCCAGCAGACACGGCTGGACGCGATCGGCACCACGACTTTCCGCTCGCCCTTCACGCCCGCCGAGTTCGGCGCGCTGGCGGGCGCGCGCGGCGGCAGCGTGTTCCTGCCCTACCGCCACACGCCGATCACGGCCTGGAACATTGCCCATGGCGCCGTGATGATCGAGGCCGGCGCGCGCTGGCGCCGACCGGGTTACTACCCGCTGCCGGGTGAATCCGCGCAAGACGCGACCCGACGAGAGTCGCTCTCGGTGCGCCAGAACCTGGGGGTCTACGACGGTTCGCCATTGGGCAAGTTCGAGATCAAGGGGCCGGACGCCGCGCGATTGCTGGACATGCTCTACACCAGCCTGTTCGCCAATCTAAAGACCGGCATGGGCCGCTACGGAATCATGCTGTCGGACGATGGAATGATCCTGGACGACGGTATCTCGTTCAAGCTGGCGCCCGACCACTACCTGATGTCCACCTCGACCGGCAACGCGGACGAGGTCTACCGGCACATGGAGCATTTCCTGCAGATCGAGCGGCCCGGGTGGAAGGTGCGCATCACGCCTGTCACCACCGCCTGGGCCAATGCCACTGTGTGTGGTCCGAACGCGCGGGCCTTTGTGCAGGCGCTGGGAACGGACATCGACCTGGCGCCTGCGGCCTTCCCTTTCATGGCTTTGCGGCACGGCACGGTGGCCGGGCTGCGCGCACGCGTTGCCAGGGTCAGCTTCACGGGTGAGCTCAGCTACGAGATCAATGTGCGCAGCCGCGATGCCATGCAGCTCTGGAACCGCATCATGGACAAGGGCGCGCCGCTGGGGCTGACAGCGGTCGGGTCCGAGGCAAGTCACCTGCTGCGCGTGGAAAAGGGCTTTTTGTCCCTGGCCCACGAAGCGGACGGCACGGCCGACCCCATCGACTTGGGCATGCCCTGGATTCTTTCCACAACCAAACCTGATTACCTGGGCAAACGCGCGATCGCGATCCGGCGCAGCAGCAAACGCGTGCGGCGCGAACTGGTGGGCTTGCTGACCGAAGACGCACAGCGCGTGGTCAGCGATGGCGCGCCCATTACACCGCACGGCGCGCGCCAGGCCTCGGAAGGTTTTGTGAGCGCCAGCGTCTGGAGCGTCGCCAACCAGCGCAGCGTGGCGCTGGGCCTGCTGGCCAACGGGCGCCAGCGCATCGGTGAGACAGTGTTCATACGCATGCAGGAAGCGGTGGTGCGCGCGACAGTAACCGCGCCGTGTTTTTACGATCCGGCCGGCGGGAAACTGAGGAGCTGAAGTGATCTACGACGCCTCGATAAAGCCCTTGCCCACGCAGGCGATGATCGACCTCAAGGGCAATGCCGACTATTTCGCTGTGCGCCTGCAACGCCTGGGGCTGTCGGAACCGGCGCCCGGTCGTGCAAGCTCTCGCGGGCCATTAGCGGTGTTGCGCGCAGCACGCGAACACTGGCTGGTGCGTGCCCCGCTCGATGACGAAGAGCGCCTGTTGGCCGCGTTGCTCGAAGACGAAGCGGCCGCCGACACGCTGGTCGTGCCGGTCTCCGACGCCTATGCGTTTTTCGGAATTTCGGGCCCGGACGCGCGCCAGATCATGGCGATAGCCAGCCCGTTGGACACCGACCCGGCAGTTTTTCCGGCGGACGGTGCATGCTTTACGGAAGCCTTTGGCCAGAAGGCCTTGGTGCAGCGTTGTTCCGCCGGCTTCGAGATTGCGTTCGAACGCAGTTACGCATCCATGGTTTCCGACTATTTTTCGCGTATCAATGGCTAAGGGTGAACCTCGGCGAGCCGTAAAGCGGACGGGGGGCCATTAGCTAAACCGCAAGGCTTACCCGCGATTCGTTAATGCTGGGGTCGGCGCGGTATATGGATCGACAGACGGTACAAATAATGCATAAGCAAATAGTGCTTCGGCGCTTTGACATTGGGCAGAATGCAGTGGAATCAGCCGCGGGCCATGAAAGGCCCTGATACTGCTAGCTTGTTTGGTTGGGTCAACTTGAACATGAAGGAGCTTTCGATGAACCATGTAAGACGAATTCTGTGCGCCACCGCCCTTTTGCTGACAGCCCTGGCCTGGACACCCCATGCCTTCGCGCAGGACAACACCATCGACACCATCAAGAAGAAGGGAAAGCTGGCAGTCGGTTTCGGCAGCTTCGTGCCCTGGGCCATGCGTGACAAGCAGGGCGGCTGGGTGGGATTCGAGATCGATGTGTCCACCAAGGTGGCCAAGGACATGGGTGTGGAGCTGGACCTGATACCGATTGCGTTCGACGCCGTCGTTCCTTCGCTCATCGCCAACAAGTACGACGTCATCATCGGCGGGCTCACGATCACGCCGATACGCCAGGAACAGATCGACTTCACCGTGCCCTACTCGAACTCAGGGTACGGCATTGCGGCGTCCAAGCAGTTGGCTGCCAAGCTGAAATTTCCGGACGACTACAACAACGGCAACATCACCTTTGCCTGTCGCAGGGGCACTGCGGCATGCAAGATCGTCGAAGAAAAATGGCCGAAGGCAGGCTTGCGCCAGTTCGATGACGATGCCGTCGCGTTTCAGGAAGTGATCAACGGCGCTGCATTTGCGGTCGTCTCGGCCGAGCCCAAGCCGACTTTCTTCACCTTGAAGAACCAGGAAAAACTGTTCAAGCCCACCGCCGAAAACCTTTCGAGCTCGGTGGAGGGTTTCGGTGTCCGCAAGGGCAGCCCGACTGTTCTTGCCTATTTCAATGACTGGATCGGCAAGAATAAGGATTGGCTGGCACAACGCCACAACTACTGGTTCAAGACCCAGGACTGGGTGGCGTTGGTTCCCTGAGCCAGGCCCTGACCCCACCCGAGATGCGGCTCGCCAACCCAGGCCCGTCTGCCATGATCGCTCGAGGCGGAAGGGCGCTGTATGGCCAAGCTATCGGCATCCTCCTTTTCGACGGAAGGCGCTACCCGGTGCTGCCGGGAGACGTGGCAAATGCTTCAAGTTACGACTTCCCGGTTCGCCTCAAGGTGGTTAAAGGCTTGTTCGATGTGCCTGAGCCTCCCGAGCGCTGGGTTGACGGGCATGCGCCCGCCGGTGCCGAATTGATGCGCGAAGCGGCGATCGAGCTGCGCGATGAAGGGGTGCGCGCCATCGTCACGGCCTGTGGCTTTTTCGTATCGGTGCAGGACTACCTCGCGGCGGCTGCTGGCGTGCCGGTCTTCACCTCGCCGCTCATCGTCGTACCGCTGCTCAGCCGCATGCTGGGTAACCGAAAACTGGGGATCCTGACCGCTTCCAGTAGCCTTCTGGACCGCGCGTTCCAGCGTGTCGCGGGCATCACCGCGGAGATGAACGTGGTGATCCAGGGCATCGAGGAATCGACCGAGTTCTACGCCACCCATATGGGTGGCCAGCGCATAGATATGGACGTCGAGGTGCTGCGAGCCGAGGTGGTTGGGATTGCACAGCGGTTTTTCGAGCGGCATCCGGACATGGCCGGCATGCTTATCGAGTGCTCCAACCTGCCGACTTTCTCGGCAGACATCCAGCAGATCACCAGCCTGCCTGTGTTTGACTTCATCACGTTCACCAGATTTATCCACTCGAGCGTGGTGCAGAAGCCTTATTCCGGCTTTCTATGACCGTGCCCGATATTGGTCCTTGGGCATTCGTCCAAAGCATGCCGGGACATTAGCCAAATCGAAGGTGCCACTTGCGATTCGCTAATGTCAGGGTTGGCAGCAATGTCAGCCATGGAAACGGTACGAATAATGCATGGGCAAAAAATTGTGCTCCGCTCTCGCTCTGACATGGGCAGAATACGGCGGAACTAGAGTCGAGAGATTGGATGCGGTGTCATATCCGCCGATCGAGTGCCTGGGTCAACTTGAACATGAAGGAGCTTTCGGATGAACCATGTAAGACGAATTCTGGGCGCCGCCGCCCTTTTGCTGACAGCCCTGGCCTGGACACCCCATGCCTTCGCGCAGGACAACACGATCGACGCAGTCAAGAAAAAGGGCAAGCTGCAGGTTGGTTTCGGCAGCTTCGTGCCCTGGGCCATGCGTGACAAGCAGGGCCAGTGGGTCGGTTTCGAGATCGACGTTGCCACCAAGCTCGCCAAGGACATGGGCGTGCAGGTGGACCTGCAGCCGACCGCGTTCGACGGCATCGTTCCTGCGCTGATTGCGGGCAAGTTCGATGTGATCATCGGTGGCCTGTCCGTCACGCCGGCGCGGCAGGCACAGATCGACTTCACCGAGCCCTACTCGCAGTCTGGCCAGGGTGTCGCTGCGTCGAAACAACTGGCCGCAAAAATGAAATGGCCGGAAGACTACAACAACGCCAACGTCACCTTCACCTGCCGGCGAGGAGCGGCGCCCTGCAAGACGATCGAGGAAAAATGGCCGAAGGCGACCATCCGGCAATTCGACGATGACGCCGTTGCGTTCCAGGAAGTCATCAACGGCAACGCCCATGCCGTGGTGTCGAGCGAACCAAAGCCGACCTTCTTCACGATCAAGAATCCGGACCGGCTGTTCAAACCCATGAACGACAACCTGACAACCTCGGTCGAAGGTTTCGGCGTGCGCAAGAACAGCCCGGTGGTGCTGGCCTATTACAACGACTGGATCGGCAAGAACAAGGACTGGCTCAAGCAGCGACATACCTACTGGTTCAAGACCCAGGATTGGGCCGCGACGGTTCCCGAGTAAACCCGTATGACAGAAGCCACGCAACTGGGTTTCGGAGGTGTACGCCCTCCCCCTGCTGCGCGGCGCCGGCGCTGGGGGTGGCTGGATTACCTGCTGCTTCTGCTGGTTGCCCTGGTCTTCGGCTACATGGCATGGAACACCACCGTAGTGCTGAAGTACCGCTGGGACTGGAGCAGCATCTGGCCCTTCGTATTCCGGCTCGACAAGGCCACCGGCAAGTGGGTTCCCAACATCGTTTTTGAAGGTCTGCTGACGACCCTGCGATTGGCCGTCTGGGGCATTCTGCTGGCCGGCATCATCGGTACGGTGATGGGTGTCGCACGCAACAGCCGCCGTTTGTTGTTCCGTCTGCTGAGCGGCCTTTATGTGATGTTGATCCGCAATATTCCGCCGGTGGTGTTCGTGTTTGTCTTCGTATTCTTCATCGCGAGCCAGATCATGCCCAAGCTGGCCCTGGCCGACACCGTGGCGGCCATGTCGCCGGCCGGTCAGTGGTGGGCCAGCCTGTTCTTCGGCACCCCCAAGCTCATAGACAATTTTCTGCTGGGCCTGATATGCCTGTCCGTCTTCTCGGGCGCCTACGTGACCGAAATCGTGCGTGCCGGCCTCGAGTCGGTGCCCAAATCCCAGATCGAAGCCGGTGACAGCCTGGGTTTCTCCAAGCTCGACGTGATGCGTTTCGTGATCCTGCCGCAGGCGTTCCGCAACGTGCTGCCGCCCATGGCCGGGCAGTTCATCCAGCTGATCAAGGACTCTTCGCTGGTATCGCTGGTCTCTATCCAGGAGCTGACCTTCATGGCCCAGGATGTGCAAGTCACGACACAGAAGGTGTTCGAGGTGTTTGTGTTTGTGGGGGCGATCTATTTCATCATCTGTTTTACGCTGTCACGGCTTTTTGCCGCGCTGGAGCGGCGTTACGCGCGCGCGCTGCGTTGACGCCGGGTCCGTATGCGCCACCGCCCAACCGCCCTGCAAATGACTCGTACCGCAAGGCACATCATGAAGGTCAGCCCTTGAAACATCCCAGCATCATTGAACTGCGCGGCGTCAACAAATGGTTCGGCTCCCTGCAGGTACTGAAGGACATCGATCTGGAGGTGGAGACCGGTAAGCGGATGGTCATATGCGGTCCATCAGGCTCAGGCAAGTCAACCCTGATCCGCTGCATCAACCGGCTCGAGCACCACGACGAAGGCAGCATCGTCGTCGATGGCATCCCGCTTAACGAGGACACCGAGCAGGTCAACGCCATCCGCCGCGAAGTCGGCATGGTGTTCCAGAACTTCAACCTGTTTCCCCATCTCACCGTGCTGGAGAATTGCGCCCTGCCCCAGATTCGAGTGCGCAAGACAGCGCGCGCGCAGGCCGAGGCCAAGGCGATGGAATACCTGACGCGCGTCCACATTCCGGAACAGGCCTCGAAATTTCCAGCCCAGTTGTCAGGCGGCCAACAGCAGCGCGTGGCGATTGCGCGTTCCCTGTGTATGGAGCCCAAGGTGATGTTGTTCGACGAGCCCACCTCGGCGCTCGACCCGGAGATGATCAAGGAAGTGCTGGACGTGATCATCGAGCTGGCCCAGTCGGGCATGACCATGGTTTGCGTCACCCACGAAATGGGCTTTGCGAAAAAGGTCGCCGACACGGTGGTGTTCATGGACGGCGGGCGCATCGTCGAGAAGGCGCCACCGCATGAGCTGTTCAACAATCCCAAGTCTGAACGCACCAAGCTTTTCCTGAGCCAGATTCTGGAGCATTGACGGCATCGCTTTTGCACTTATCTGGAACCGCAAACCATGCCATCACCCCACACCGCCAGGCCCTCGGCGGTACGTGCAGACATCGACCTCGACGCAGCGGGCAAACGCTTCGGTCATATTCGGGTACCGCACTCCACCCATGAAAGCGCCTATGGCTGGATCGCGATACCGATCGCCGTCATACGCGGCGGCCCGGGGCCCGATGTATTGCTGACGGCGGGCAACCATGGCGACGAATACGAGGGCCAGATAACGCTGCTCAAGCTGATGCGCGAACTGGAGCCGCCGGCAGTAGGTGGACGCGTGATCATCATTCCGCGGCTTAACCTTCCGGCGGCAGCGGCCGGCCGGCGCACCTCGCCGATTGACGGCGGCAACCTCAATCGAATGTTTCCAGGCGCCGCCGATGGCACGGTCACCGAGCAGATTGCGTATTTCATCGACACAGCTCTTTTGCCGATCACGCAGATCAGCCTGGACATCCACTCGGGTGGGTCGTCGCTGGAGTATTTGCCCTGCGCTTTCGCGCGCGTGCCTGAAGACCGGGATGCGCGTGCACGTCAACGCGACGCACTGCTGGCTTTCGGCGCGCCGATAACCATGCTGGTGGACCAGCCGCAGTCCAACCGCACCCTGTCGGCAGCCGCGCTGGCCCACGGCCACCTGCATTTCTCGACCGAAATTGGCGGCAGCGGAACCACCCGGCCGCAGACCCAGGCGATTGCGGACGGCTGCGTGCGCCGCCTGCTGGCCCATGTCGGTGTGGTGGCCGAGGCGCTGCCGACCGCCGGCACTACGCGCATGATGCGCGTGACCGGGCCGTCTCACTACGTCTACACGCCAGTACGCGGGCTGTTCGAGCCCGACTTCACGCTGGGCGACGTAGTGCATAGCGGCCAGTCGGCGGGCCGCATCCACTTTCCGGAAGAGCCGGAGCGCGCGCCGCGCGCCCTGGTCTTTGAGGACGCCGGTGTTGTTGTCTGCAGGCGCGTGCCCAGCCTGGTCGCACCGGGCGACTGCCTGGTGCATCTGGCGGTCGATATTGGATAAGCTTCGGGCTGCTGGCCTGCGGGCCAAACGACTGCCGCGCCCGTTTTGCAAGCAATTCCCCTAAACTTGCAAGCACTGCGGGTACACCGTTAACTCCCTGTTTTTTTGAGGTCATCCCCCGTGTCTGATTTTTTGAAAAACGCCTGGTACGTCGCGGCCTTGTCAAGCGATGTTGCGCGCAGCCTCAGGCCGGTCAAGATGCTGTCGGAGGCCATCGTGTTGTACCGCATGCACAGCGGCCAGCCGGTGGCCCTGGAAGACGCCTGTCCGCATCGCAAGCTACCTTTGTCGATGGGCCGCCTCAAGGGCGATGCGGTCGAGTGCGGCTACCACGGTCTGACATTTAACTGCGCCGGCCAATGTATCGACGCCGCGACGCAGGAACGCATTCCGCCGTTCGCCGTGGTGCGCAGCTACCCGGTGCGCGACAAATATGGTCTGGTTTGGGTCTGGATGGGCGACCCGCGCAGGGCCGACGAACATGCCATGTTCGAGATCGAGAACTATGGTGACCCGGCCTGGCACACCACCCAGGGCGACCAGATGCCGATCGCCTGCAACTATTTGTGGATGGCCGACAACCTGCTCGACCCTTCTCATGTGGCGTGGGTGCACCGTTCTTCGTTTGCCGGCTCGGGCACCGACAACACCCCCTTGCAACTTGGCAGCAGCGACCACGGCGTCATCAGCAGCCGCTGGATGCTGGACCAGGCGCCACCACCTTTTTACGCGCCGCTGGTCAAGTTCGAGGGCAACGCGGACCGGCTGCAGCACTACGAAATCCGTTACCCGGCAATTGCAGTCAACATGGGCATCTACACCCCGGCGGGCAAAGGCGGGCCGGGCATGATCAAGGGGCCGGATACCTACATCATGATCTCGTACCACTTCCTGACGCCCGTGGATGAAGACAAC
>JANYAN010000551.1 GCA_025361305.1 Burkholderiales bacterium | reverse complement strand
CTGGGCATTCTGCGTGAGATCAACGAAATCGACGGCGCGCTGGAGATCGTCATCACACCGACCTACAGCGGTTGCCCGGCGGTTGGACAGATCGAGGACGACGTGCTCTCCAGACTGGCCGACCACGGTTTGCGCGGCACGGTCGTGACGCGGCTGGCGCCGGCCTGGACGACCGACTGGATCGGCGGAGCTGCCCGCGAAAGGCTGCGCAGCTACGGCATCGCGCCGCCTCACGCCGCCGCAGCGCAGCCCGGTGGCATCGTGCAGTTCGCTGCGCGCCGCACCGGAACTGCACCGGTTGCGTGCCCGCAGTGCGGCTCGACCGACACGACCGAAATCTCGCATTTCGGCTCGACATCCTGCAAGGCACTGTACAAGTGCCTGGCCTGTCTCGAGCCGTTCGACTACTTCAAGCCTTACTGACGTGCACCTCGCCCAGGTCAACCTCGCCTATGCCCGCGCTTCGCAGGATGACCCCCTGCTGGCGGACTTCATCGCGCACCTGGACGCGATCAATGCCCTGGCCGAGACCAGCCCCGGCTTCATCTGGCGCTACCTCAGCGACACCCGCGATCCCGCGCAACGCGAGCTCAATGATCCGCGCGTCCTGTTCAATCTGAGCCTGTGGGACAGCATCGAGTCATTGCACGCATTCACCTACCGGAGCAACCACGCACGGGTTTTCGCCGCCCGCCGAAAGTGGTTCGACGACTGGAAGGATCAGGTACACAAGGTGAGCGAATTGGGCGCTGGCACGCCGGCAGTGGCGCTCTGGTGGATCCCTGCCGGACAGCTGCCAACGCCTGGGAACGGTCTGGAGCGACTCAGGCTCCTGGGCCGGCTGGGCCCGGGCCCGCAGACCTTCACCTTCAAACAGCCCTTCTCTGCGAACGGCCAACCCCTGGAGCGCTAAAGCGATGTCAACCCACTTCCACTCGCTGCGCGTGACCCGCGTGGCGCCCGACGCTGTGGGCTCCGTGGCCGTCACACTGGCAGTGCCGTCCGAGCTGGGCGAACTCTTCGACTTCGAACCCGGCCAGTTCCTGACCCTGCGCGCCAGCGTCAACGGCCAGGAGGCCCGGCGCAGCTATTCGATCTGCAGTTCCCATCAGCGCTACCTGCAGGCACGCGAGATCGAGGTCGGCATCAAGCCCGTGGCCAGTGGTGCCTTTTCAAACTGGGCCGTTGCCCACCTTCAGCCCGGCACGACGATCGACGTACTGCCGCCCGAAGGGCGCTTCACTTCACGCGTGCCGCAAGCGCGCCACCGCGTCGGATTCGCGGCTGGCTCCGGCATCACGCCGCTGCTGTCCATCATTGCCAGCAAGCTGGCCGATGAAGCGCAATCCCGCTTCACGCTGGTCTACGGCAACCAGCGCGTGAACAGCATCATGTTCAACGAAGCCCTGCAAGATCTGAAGGACCGCTATCCGGCGCGCTTCGCGATGATCCATGTGCTGTCACGCCAGCCCCAGGAAGCGGCGCTGCTCAACGGCCGGATCGACGCGTCCAAGGTAGGTGAACTGCTGTCGGCTTTGCTGCCGATAGCGGACATCGACGAGGCCTTCCTCTGCGGACCCGAAGGCATGATCGAGGGCACCACCCAGGCCCTGTTGGCCGCCGGCATGCCGGCGCAGCGCGTGCACAGTGAGCGCTTTTTTTCTCCCGGCGCACCGCCGCCATCGCCCAGGCCAGTCGACACCCGCGGCACCGTCGCACACACCGAAGCGCCGGCATGCAGGCTGGATGTGGTGATCGACGGCAAGACCCACCACATCGCCATGGCTGCGGGCGAGCGCGTGCTGGACGCCGCGCTGGCCGCCGGGCTGGACCTGCCGTATTCGTGCCGCGGCGGCGTCTGCTGCACTTGCCGCGCGCGCGTGCTGGAGGGCCAGGTGGCGATGGACAAGAACTACACGCTGGAGGACTGGGAGATCGCCAAAGGCTTTGTGCTGACCTGCCAGGCCCAACCGCTCACGCCCACCTTGCGAGTCAGCTACGACGAGCGTTGAGCCGGCGGCAAATTTCAAGCGTGGCCGCCGCCTGGTTCATCGTGTAGAAGTGCAGCCCCGGCGCACCGGCAGCGCGCAACCGGTCGCACAGGTCGGTCACCACGTCCAGTCCGAACGCCCGAATCGAGGCAGCGTCATCGCCGAAGGCTTGAAGCCGCAATCTGATCCAGCGCGGAATTTCGGCGCCGCAGGCATCGGAGAAGCGCATCAGTTGGGTCGAACTGGCAATCGGCATGATGCCTGGCACCACCGGCACGTCGATGCCCAGCCGATGCGCATCATCGACAAAGCGAAAGTACGCGTCGGCGTTGAAAAAGTATTGCGTGATGGCCGAGTCGGCACCAGCCCGGATCTTGGCGGCATAGGCCTGCAGGTCAGCGTCCGGCGAGCGTGACTGGGGATGGGACTCGGGGTAGCAGGCCACCTCGATGCGGAAATCGCTGCCGGTCTGCTCCCGGATGAACGTCACCAGGTCGCTGGCGTACTGGAACTCGCCCCCGGCGCCCCAGCCGCTGGGCAAGTCTCCGCGCAAGGCAACCAGGCGCTTGACCCCCATGGCCTTGAGCGTGGCCAGTTGCTCGCGCACGGTGTCGCGGGTGGCACCGATGCACGAGAAATGCGAGGCGGCATCGACCCCTTCGGCCAGGATCTCGCCCACTGTGTCGGAGGTACCTTCGTGGGTGGAACCGCCAGCACCATAGGTTACCGAGCAGAACTCGGGCTTGAGAGAATAGAGATGCTGGCGCGCAGCGCGCAGCTTGGCGGCGCCCTCCGTGGTCTTGGGCGGAAAGAATTCCAGGCTGATCGGGAAAGTCACAGCTCCCTCCTCAATTTTTCTTGGTGGCATGAATAAAGAACTCGCGGTTGCCATCGCCGCCGGTGATGGGGCTGTCATACCAGCCGGCTACTTCGAGGCCCGGCCCGGCGCAGGCCTCGCGCAGCCGGCGTTCGACCACACGGTAGAGCGCGGGCTCCTTGACGATGCCATGCTTGCCGATCTGGCCGGGCTGCAGTTCGAATTGCGGTTTGACCAGCATCAGCAATGTTCCGCCGGGCGCCAGAAGAGGCACAAGTGCGGGCAGCACGAGGGTGAGAGAAATGAAAGACAGATCGCCCGTCACCAGGTCGAAGTTGCGGCCCACGTGCCTGGCATCGAGTTCCCTGGCGTTAAGCCTTTCGATGGCGGCGACGCGTGGATCGGTGCGCAGCCGGGGGTGCAGCTGGCCGTGTCCGACGTCCACGCCCACGACGCGCGCAGCACCTCGCTGCAACAGGCAGTCTGTAAAGCCGCCGGTGGACTGACCGACATCCAGGCACGCCATGCCTGTGACATCGACCCCGGCGGCGCTCAGCGCACCGTCCAGCTTGAGCCCGCCACGCGACACGTAGCGCGCCTGCGCAGTGTCGAGCAATTCGATCTGCGCCTGCGCGGGTAGGTCGTCGCCGTTCCTGCCGATGCTCTGCCACGGCAGGGCCGCGTCGTCCGCGCGCCGCCACCGCACGCCTGCCACGATCAGGCGCTGCGCCTGGGAGCGTGTGGCGGCGAGGCCGCGTTCGACGAGAAGTAGATCGGCACGCATGGATTTGCTGGCCGTCATTGCGGGCCCGACCCGCAATCCACCGTGGCACGCCACCATGGATGCCGGATCAGGTCCGGCATGACAGGCACCTGCTCAATACCGGTAGGTATCCGGCTTGTACGGTCCCTGCTTGGGGACGCCGATATAGGCGGCCTGCTCCTCGGTCAGCTCCGTGAGCATCGCGCCAACCTTGCCCAGGTGCAGCCGCGCCACCTTCTCGTCCAGGTGCTTGGGCAGCACGTAGACCTTGCCC
>JANYAN010000478.1 GCA_025361305.1 Burkholderiales bacterium | reverse complement strand
CAGACCATGATGTTCAGCGCCACCTTCGCGCCGCGCATCCAGCAGCTGGCCACCCGCGTGATGCGCCAGCCGCAAAGAATCCAGATCGACAATCCGCAGGAAAAGCACGTCAACATCAAGCAGGTGCTGTTCTGGGCCGACAACGCCCAGCACAAGCGCAAGCTGCTGGACCACTGGCTGCGTGACACCACGATCAACCAGGCGATCGTCTTTGCCAGCACGCAGATCGAATGCGACGGGCTGGCCAACGATCTGCAGCAGGCCGGCTTCGACGCCGTGGCGCTGCACGGAGCGCTGTCGCAGGGTCTGCGCAACCGGCGCCTGATGGCACTGCGCCAGGGCCAGGTCCAGGTGCTGGTGGCTACCGACGTGGCCGCGCGCGGCATTGACGTGCCCACCATCACCCACGTCTTCAACTATGGCCTGCCGATGAAGGCTGAGGACTACACCCACCGGATCGGCCGCACCGGTCGCGCCGGGCGCGACGGACTGGCCGTGACCATGGCCGAGTTCCGCGACCGCCGCAAGATTTTCGATATCGAGGCCTACACCCGCCAGCGGTTCAACGCTGAAACGATTCCTGGCCTGGAACCGCAGCAGCGCTCATCCAGCTCGCGCCCGGGCGGCGATTTCGCCGGCCGTGGTGGCCGCGAAGCGCCTTCGCGTGACCGCAAGTTCGGCGGTGGCGGCCAGCGCACTGGCGGCTTCGGCGATGGGTTTGCACCGCGCGTGCGCGATGGTTTTGCACCGCGTAGCGAATACGCGCCCCGCGCGCCGTCGTTTGGCAAGCCGGCGCGCCCTGGCAATGGCGGCAAGGTGTTCGTGCCGCGCGACGCCGCCAAAAAGCGCGCCTACAAGCCGGCGAACTGATGCCACGGCTGCCCTAGGCCAGACCTGCCGTCAGTTTTGGGAATGCCTGGCGGAGCTTGGCGTCCTGCGTCACCAGCTTCACGCCGAGTCCCTTGGCCAGTGCAATGAACTCGCAGTCGTACGCGGAGCATCCACTGTCACGGGCAAGTGCCAGCACCTCGAACGAGTCCACGTCATATTCACGGTCTGCCAGCAGCGCCTCGGCTTCACGCTGAATCCGATACGCAGCATCAAAATCAAGCAACTTCTTCCGGATGTACAGCGCGAGAATGTTGCGCATTTCGCTGCGCCACAGAAGCGGCACCGCCCATTCCGGCTCTCGCTCAAGAAGCCTTTCTGCCTTCGCCGTGAATTCGCCGGGCAGGTACAGGTAGGCAACGACGTTCGAATCGACGACGATCATCGCCGCCCTTGCCGCTTGTACTTGTCGATGTCCTTCGCTGCAAATGCTCCTTGCTTGAGCGTCGTCCGCAATGCCCGAGCGCGCGCAATCCGGTCTGAAACCGCCGCCTTTCGCGGCATAAGCACGCCTTCCAGGACCGATATCGCTTCGTTGTTCAAGCTGCGTCGGTGTGCGTCAGCAGTCTCTCGCAAGCGAGCGTACACGTCATCCGGGATACCTTTCAAGGTCAAGGTCGTGGGCATGTTCATCTGCACCAAAATGGAACCATTATGGTTCCATCACGCACGCGAGTCAATTGGCCAGTGGCGCGCGCGGGGTGGTGCCCATCACTCGAGCTTGATCCCCGCTTCCCTCACCACTTTGCCCCAGCGCTCCAGCTCTTGCGCCATGTAGTCGGACATCGCCTCCGGGCTGGAAGGCGCAATCTCGACGCCGGCGTCGAACAGTGACTTTTTCGTGTCAGGCGAACTCATCGCCTTGGCGACCTCGCTGTTCAGCCGCATGACGATGTCGCGCGGTGTTCCTGCGGGCGCCAGCAGCGCCAGCCAGACTGAAGCCTCGTAGCCCGGCACGCCCGCCTCTTGCAGGGTGGGCACGTCGGGCAACTGCGGGATCCGCCTGGCGGTGGTCACTGCCAGGGCGCGCAGGCGCCCCGATGGCACCTGAGCCAGGGCATTGGGCACACCCGCAAAGCTGCTTTCGACAACGCCTCCCACCAGGTCGCTGGAGGCACCGCTGCTGCCCCGGTAGGGCACATGCTTGAGCGGCGCACCGGTCATGGAAACGAACAGCCCGCCCATCAGGTGCTGCGCGCTGCCGTTGCCCGACGAGGCATAGTGAATCGTGTCGGGCGCGGCCTTGGCCAGGGCAATGAATTCCTGCACGTTGCGCGCCGGCACCTTGGGGTTGACCAGCAGCACATACGCCGAATCGGCCAGCTTGGAGACGACCGTGAAGCTCTTGATCGGGTCGTACGGCATGTTGCGGTAGATCCACGGGCTGATCACGTGCGTGGTCGAAACCATCACCAGCGTATAGCCGTCGGGCGGCGCCTTGGCCACGAAATCGGTGCCAATCGTCGAGCCGGCGCCGGCTTTGTTTTCGATGACGAACTGCTGGCCCATCGCCACCGAAAGCTTTTGCCCCAGGATGCGGGCCACCACGTCGGTGAAGCCTCCGGGCGCAAACGGCACGATGACCTTGACGGGCCTGGCAGGGTAGGTTTGCGCCTGGGCGCTAGACAGCCAGACTGCCAGCAGCAAGCCGATCGACAGTTTCCGCGCCACGATACTCAAGGTGCGCCATCATATGCCGCAAGGACCTGGTTCGCCCATCCACGCAGGCCGCGTGCGCGGTCTGCGCCCGGCGCATCGGTGATCCACTCTCGCACGGGAACCGTGAAGCCGCTTTTGTGCCGCTTGAGCAGTTCTGCGGGAAGCGCTGGCACGACGGCTGCAGCGACGGTCGACTTGGTCAATCGGGGATGCGCGGCGAACAGAGGCACTGCCGTTTTCAGGAAAGCCAGATCCAGAAACGGCACCCGGATCTCCACCGAGTGCGCCATGCTGGCCCAATCGGTATCGCGCAACAGTTGGTTGCGCATGTACCAGGACATCTCCATGGCACTGACGGCGAGCCGATTGCCGGGTTTGTCGGGTTGCGCAGCCCCCGTGATGCCCAGTCGGGCGATCGTCTGCAGGTCGTTCCAGCCTTGCCGCGCCATGTCCGGGTCCATCACCTTGGGCAGTTCCCAAGGCATGTACAGGCCACGGCGTAACAGGTAGGCGCCCCCCGAGGTACCGCCGTACTCAAGCAGGCCGGCGTACTTGGGCGACGTAAGCCGGGACACCAGCGGCGCCGAGAGTTTGCGCACGCCCAGGCCCAAGCCTGGCACCCTGGAGAAGGGCCGCGCCAGGCGGTGCATTCGCGGCACGTCCTTGAAGCTGGGGTACGACCCGAACAACTCGTCGCCTCCCAGTCCCGACAGCGCCACCTTGATGCCCTGCGAGGCCGCCGCGCGGGCCACGAACCAGGTGTTGACCCCATCGATCGAGGGCTGGTCCATGGCGGCCAGCAATTTGTCGCGATCGTCCCGAAAATCCGACCGGCTCACCATGGTCGTGGTGTGGTCGGCGCCCAGCTGGGCGGCCAGTGCCTGTGCCATTGGCACCTCGTCGTCGCCCGTTCCTGCGTACTCGGAAAAGCCCAGGGTCAGGGCACGCGGCTGTGCATGCGTGGCGGCCACCATGGAGCAGATCATGGCCGAATCCAGGCCCGCTGAAAGGAATACGCCCACGGGCACGTCGGCGACGAGATGGGCGGCTACGCTGCGCTCCAGGGCCGAGCGCAGCTCTTCCAGCGCGTCTGCGCGGGTGCACTCGGACGGTTGCCCCGCCGCCTGCGAAATGACGTCGGCAATGTTGCAGTAGGGGCGTGGCGCCTGGGCGCCATGTTCGCTGACCCACATCAGGTGGCCGGCCTGCAGATTGCGAATGCCCCGGTACAGTGTCCACGGGCCGGGCACGCTGCCCCACAGGTAGTAGCCGGCACGACCGGCCGGCTCTGGCGAGGTGTCAACGGGTGACTGCAGCAGGGCCTTGACCTGCGAGGCGACGCGCAAGGTCTTGTAGTCGTTGGCGTAATACAGCGGCTTGATGCCAAACGGGTCTCGCACCAGCAACATGGCGCGCTTGCGGCCGTCCCACAGCGCGAAAGCGTACATGCCGCGCAGCATGTGCAGCATGGCCTCACCGTATTCTTCATAGAGCTGCAGCAGCACCTCGGTATCGGACTCGGTGCGGAACACCCGCCCGATGGACTGCAGGCCTTCCCTCAACTTGCGGTAGTTGTAGATCTCGCCGTTGAAGCTGATGACCAACTGACCGTCGGCGCTTGCCATGGGTTGGGCTGCCCGTTCGGACAGGTCAATGATCGACAGGCGCCGGTGGGCCAGGCCGACCCGGCGGTCATCGGAGAACCATTCACCAGAGCCGTCCGGGCCGCGCGCGGCCATGTGGTCTCGCACGGCGCGTAGTTCGGCCCGATCGACCGGCGGCGCCGAACTGGAGTAGGCGTAGACACCCGCGACGCCGCACATGGTCAGGCTGCCTTGAACATCGAATCACCCACGAATGAAGATCAGGAACATTTGGTTACCCGGTGTATCACCTACGGTCCATATGATAACAAAAGTAAGAACTAACCATTATGTTAAAAGGACGAAAATGTCGGACACATTTGTCGGATTGACAACGAGTATGATGCCATTGCCTAGCTGACGGTACGCTGAGTTAAGCAGAATTCATCAGTTAGGGAGGAAATCGACGTGGCTCGATCCTTGCGCTACATCTTGTCTCGACCCCATGTTTTTCTTTACAGATTGGAATTCAAATGAACCGTCAACTGCAAAAGGGCTTCACCCTGATCGAACTGATGATCGTTGTTGCGATCATCGGCATCCTGGCCGCCGTGGCACTGCCTGCCTACCAGGACTACACCAAGCGCGCGAAGCTGTCTGAAGTGATCCTGGCTGCTTCGGCGTGCCGGACCACCATC
>JANYAN010000444.1 GCA_025361305.1 Burkholderiales bacterium | reverse complement strand
CCTGGTCGGGTTCACGATGAAGTATGTCTGGCCCTACATCACCACAGTTCTGGACGAGCGCGCCCGCAAGATCGCTGACGGCCTGGCCGCGGCGGAGAAGGCCAAGACCGAGCTGTCCGCCGCCAATCAGCGGGTGGAGGCCGAACTGGCCAAGTCGCGCAACGAAACCGCTGTCCGCCTGGCCGACGCCGAGCGGCGCGCCCAGGCGATCATCGAAGAGGCCAAGGCCCGCGCCACGGCTGAGGGCAACAAGATCGTCACCGCCGCCAAGGCCGAAGCCGATCAGCAGGCCCTGAAGGTTCGTGACAGCCTGCGCGACCAGGTCGCCGCGCTGGCGGTCAAGGGCGCCGAACAGATTCTTCGCAAGGAAGTCAATGCCAGCGTCCACGCCGACCTGCTCGACCGCCTGAAGAGCGAACTGTAAGGACTATCCCATGGCCGAACTCGCCACCATTGCCCGTCCCTACGCCGAGGCGCTGTTCAAGTCGGCCGGAGCAATGGGCGGTGCCCAGGGACTGGATGACCTGGAACGCACGGCCGGCTGGGTCGACCAGCTCGCTGCGATTGCCGGCGATGCCGGCCTGCTGCAGTTTGCCGGCAACCCCAAGATCACCTCCGAACAGGTGTTCGACCTGGTCTGCGGCGTCTCCTCCGTGTCATTGCTCGACAACGCGAAGAACTTCCTGCGCGTTGTGATCGAAAACGGGCGCCTTGAGGCCCTGCCGGAGATCGCTGCGCAGTTCCGCGGGCTGAAGAACACGCTGGCAGGCAGCTCCGACGCGATCGTCTACAGCGCCTTTCCGATCGATGCCAAGACGCTTTCCGATGTGGCGCAGGTGCTGGAAAAGCGATTCGGCCGCAAGCTGAACGTCACCGTACAGGAAGAGCCGGCGCTGATCGGCGGCATCCGCGTAGTGGTGGGCGACGAGGTGCTGGACACCTCGGTCAAGGCCCGCCTGGAACAAATGAAAATGGCCTTGTCGGCCTGAGCCGCGAGGCTCGAGCCCGTTGGCAAACCTAAAGAAAGGAAAGAGTCATGCAACTCAATCCCGCAGAGATTTCTGAACTGATCAAGAGCCGTATCGAAGGCCTGTCGGCCAGCGCCGATATCCGCAACCAGGGCACCGTGGTGTCCGTGGCTGACGGCATCTGCCGCATCCATGGCCTGTCCGACGTGATGCAGGGCGAAATGCTGGAGTTCCCGCCCACCGCCGACGGCACGCCGACGTTCGGGCTGGCCCTGAACCTCGAGCGCGACTCGGTCGGCTCGGTGATCCTGGGCGAATACGAACACATCTCCGAAGGCGACACGGTCAAGTGCACAGGCCGCATCCTGGAAGTGCCGGTCGGCCCCGAGCTGATCGGCCGCGTGGTCAACGCCCTGGGTCAGCCGATCGACGGCAAGGGCCCCATCAACGCCAAGATGACCGACGTGATCGAAAAGGTCGCGCCCGGCGTGATCGCGCGCCAGTCCGTCAGCCAGCCGATGCAGACCGGCCTGAAGTCGATCGACTCCATGGTGCCGATCGGGCGCGGCCAGCGCGAGTTGATCATCGGCGACCGCCAGACCGGCAAGACGGCCGTGGCGATCGACGCGATCATCAACCAGAAGGGTCAGAACATGACCTGCGTGTACGTCGCCATCGGCCAGAAAGCGTCGTCCATCAAGAACGTCGTGCGCGCCCTGGAGCAGGCCGGCGCGATGGAATTTACCATCGTCGTGGCTGCGTCGGCTTCCGAATCGGCGGCCATGCAATTCGTGTCGGCCTACTCAGGTTGCACGATGGGTGAATATTTCCGCGATCGCGGCCAGGACGCGCTGATCGTCTATGACGACCTGTCCAAGCAGGCTGTCGCTTACCGCCAGGTTTCGCTGCTGCTGCGCCGCCCGCCCGGCCGCGAAGCCTACCCCGGCGACGTGTTCTATCTGCACAGCCGGCTGCTCGAGCGCGCCGCCCGCGTCAATGAAAAATATGTCAGCGACTTCACCAAGGGCGCAGTGACAGGCAAGACCGGATCGCTGACGGCACTGCCGATCATCGAAACGCAGGCCGGCGACGTGTCGGCCTTCGTGCCCACCAACGTGATCTCGATCACGGACGGCCAGATCTTCCTGGAAACCTCGCTGTTCAATGCGGGCGTGCGCCCTGCCATCAACGCGGGTATCTCGGTGTCGCGGGTCGGCGGTGCCGCACAGACCAAGCTGGTCAAGAACCTCTCTGGCGGTATCCGTACCGACCTGGCGCAGTACCGTGAACTGGCGGCATTCGCGCAGTTCGCCTCCGATCTGGACGAAGCCACTCGCAAGCAGCTCGATCGCGGCGCCCGGGTGACCGAACTGCTCAAGCAGGCCCAGTACAGCCCGCTCACCATCAGCCTGATGGCGGCAACGCTGTTCGCGGTGAACAAGGGCTTTACCGACGACATCGACGTGAAGAAGGTGCTGGCGTTCGAGCATGGAATGCACGGCTACCTGAAGGACAAGCACGCGGCGCTGCTGGCCAAGCTCGAAGCCGACCGGGCGATGGACAAGGATGCCGAAGCCGAACTGACCGCCGCGGTCACGGCGTTCAAGAAGACCTTCGCTTAAGGGGACCGGCATGGCTGTCGGCAAGGAAATTCGGGGCAAGATCAAATCGGTGGAAAACACCAAGAAGATCACCAAGGCCATGGAAATGGTGGCTGCCTCCAAGATGCGCAAGGCGCAGGAGCGGATGCGCGCAGCGCGGCCTTACAGCGACAAGGTGCGCACCATTGCGGCCAATCTGGGCAAGGCCAATCCGGAGTACACGCACCCGTTCATGAAAGTGAACGATGCCAAAGCGGTAGGTTTCATCGTCGTCACGACTGACAAGGGTCTGTGCGGTGGCCTGAACACCAACGTGTTGCGGGCCGTCACGGTCAAGCTGCGCGAGCTCCAGGCCGCGGGCATCGAGACCCGTGCCGTGGCCATCGGCAACAAGGGGCTGGGGTTTCTCGGCCGCATCGGCGCCAAGGTCGTTTCGCATGCAACCCATCTGGGCGACACGCCCCACCTGGACAAGCTGATCGGCCCGGTCAAGGTGCTGCTCGACGCGTATGCCGCCGGCGAGGTCAGCACGGTCTACCTGAGCTACACGCGCTTCATCAACACGATGAAGCAGGAGCCCGTGGTGGAGCAGTTGCTGCCCCTGTCCCAGGCCACGATCGAATCGCAGGCGGATCAGAGCGGTGGCCGGTATGGCTGGGACTACATCTACGAGCCCGACGCGCAGTCGGTGATCGATGAGCTGCTGGTGCGCTATGTCGAAGCGCTGGTGTACCAGGCAGTGGCCGAGAACCTCGCATCCGAGCAGTCGGCGCGCATGGTGGCCATGAAGTCCGCAACGGACAACGCAGGCAACGTCATCGCCGAACTCAAGCTCATCTACAACAAGACGCGCCAGGCGGCGATCACGAAAGAACTGTCGGAGATCGTGGCAGGCGCCGCGGCGGTTTGAAGCAGGCTACGAATACGGTTTTATTTTTTGGAGCGAACTAAATGGCTCAAGCGAATTCCCCGGTGAACGCAAGCGTTCAGGGCAAGATTGTTCAGTGTATTGGCGCTGTGGTGGACGTGGAATTCCCGCGCGACCGGATGCCCAAGGTGTACGACGCCCTCAAGATGGAAGGCTCGACCTTGACGCTGGAGGTACAGCAACAGCTGGGTGACGGCATCGTGCGTACCATCGCGCTGGGCTCGTCCGACGGGCTGCGCCGCGGCAATGTGGTCTACAACACCCATAACCCGATCACGGTTCCGGTGGGCAAGGCCACGCTGGGTCGCATCATGGATGTGCTGGGCAACCCGATCGACGAGCGCGGACCGGTGGGCTCGGAGCTGATGGCTTCGATCCACCGCAAGGCCCCGGCCTATGACGAGCTGTCTCCCTCGCAGGAACTGCTGGAAACCGGCATCAAGGTGATCGACCTGGTGTGTCCGTTTGCCAAGGGCGGCAAGGTCGGCCTGTTCGGCGGCGCCGGCGTGGGCAAGACAGTGAACATGATGGAACTGATCAACAACATCGCCAAGGCCCACAGCGGTCTGTCGGTGTTCGCCGGCGTCGGCGAGCGCACCCGAGAAGGCAACGACTTCTATCACGAGATGGCCGACTCCGGCGTGGTCAAGCTGGACAACCTGCCCGAGTCCAAGGTGTCCATGGTCTATGGCCAGATGAACGAGCCCCCGGGCAACCGTCTGCGCGTGGCGCTGACCGGCCTGACCATCGCCGAGTCATTCCGCGACGAAGGCCGCGACGTGCTGTTCTTCGTGGACAACATCTACCGCTTCACGCTGGCCGGCACCGAAGTGTCGGCGCTGCTGGGCCGCATGCCTTCAGCCGTGGGCTACCAGCCGACGCTGGCCGAAGAAATGGGGCGCCTGCAGGAGCGGATCACTTCCACCAAGGTCGGCTCGATCACGTCGATCCAGGCCGTGTACGTTCCGGCTGATGACTTGACTGATCCGTCGCCCGCCACCACCTTCGCCCACCTCGACTCCACCGTGGTGCTGTCGCGTGACATCGCCTCGCTGGGCATTTACCCAGCGGTCGACCCGCTGGACTCCACCAGCCGCCAGCTCGATCCGCTGGTCGTTGGCGAAGACCACTACAACACCGCACGCGCCGTTCAGGGAACGCTGCAGCGCTACAAGGAACTGCGCGACATCATCGCGATCCTGGGCATGGACGAACTGGCGCCCGAAGACAAACTGGCGGTGGCCCGGGCCCGCAAGATCCAGCGTTTCCTGTCGCAGCCGTTCCACGTCGCCGAAGTTTTCACCGGCTCGCCCGGCAAGTACGTGCCGCTGTCCGAGACCATCCGGGGCTTCAAGATGATCGTCAATGGCGAGTGCGACCACTTGCCCGAGCAGGCCTTCTACATGGTGGGCACCATCGACGAGGCGTTCGAGAAGGCCAAGAAAGGCTAAGTCATGAATACCATCCACGTCGATGTCGTGAGCGCCGAGGAGTCGATCTTCTCGGGTGAGGCCCGATTTGTGGCCCTGCCCGGCGAGGCGGGCGAGCTGGGCATCTACCCGCGCCACACGCCGTTGATCACGCGCATCAAGCCGGGGTCGGTGCGCATCGAGAAGGCCGACGGTACTGAGGAATTCGTGTTTGTCGCCGGCGGCGTGCTCGAAGTTCAGCCGCATTGCGTCACGGTGCTGTCCGACACCGCCATTCGCGGCAAGGATCTCGATGAAGAGAAGGCCAACGCCGCCAAGCGCGCCGCCGAGGAAGCCCTGAAGGCGGCCAAGAGCGACATCGATCTGGCCAAGGCGCAAGCCGAACTGTCGGTCATGGCGGCGCAGATTGCTGCGTTGCGCAAGTACCGTCAGAAGAAATAACGAGCGCAACCAATCGCGCCACTCCCAGCCCCGGTCGAAAGACCGGGGCTGTTTTTATGGTGCGCCCGGCTGATGTTAGCCGCGTCACCGGCAGCGGCTTTACAACACCTGCACCCGGGCGTATTCTGGACCAATCCCGCACCGCCTCGATGTGCAGGAGCATAGGATGTTGGGAGACAAGATGTTTCGTATTTTTCTGCTGCTGCTGCTGCTGACGGCGGGTTCCGCGTTTTCCGCGGAGATCGCCGTTGGCCAGTCCGCTCCGCTGACTGGCGGCAACGCTGATCTGGGCAACGATATCCGCAATGGCGCGCTGGCCTATTTCAAGAAGGTCAACGATGCCGGTGGTGTCGGCGGCCACACCATCAAGCTGGTCACCCTGGACGACCGGAACGACGCTAAGACGGCTGGCGAAAACACAGGAAAGCTGGTTGCTGACGATAGCGTTGTCGCCCTGTTCGGCTACGCCTCGTCAACCTTGAGCGTGCCCGCGATGCCCGCTGTCGCAGAAAAGAAGATTCCTTTTTTCGCTCCCTTTACCGGCGCCGACACGATTCGCAAGCAGAACGACTACGTGTACACGATCCGCGCCACCTACGCCGACGAGATCGAGAAGATCATCAATTTCTGGGGCAACCTCGGATCCACCCGGGTGACGGTGCTGCACTATGACGATGCGGTGGGCAAAGAGAACTTCGCTACCGTCGCCAAGGTACTGCAGAAGTTCGGCAAGGCCCCCGTCAGCGTGGCCATCGCGCGTAACGTCGATCTGACGGATGCGAATATCCAGGCGATCATCGCCTCTGATCCGAACATCCTGGTGGTGACGACGCTGTACGCTCCGGTGGCGCAGATGGTCAGGAAGCTCAAGGCTGCCGGCAAGCAGTACATGGTGACGAGCTTGTCCTTTGCCGGCGCCAGCCAGATCGCCAAGGCGCTTGGGCCCGATGCGGCCGGTATCTCGGTTGCCCTGACGGTGCCGACGCCAAGTACGCAGTCGATCCCGGTGGTCAAGGAGTGCGGCGATGCCTGGGCGGCACTGGGGCACAAGGATGCGATGTCGGTCACTGCGCTCGAGGCGTGCATCGCCGCCAAGGTGCTCGTCGAGGGCATGAGGCGCGCCGGCAAGGACATCACCCGCGCATCGTTGCAGAAGGCGCTGTCGGCCATCGGCAGGTACGACGCAGGTGGCTATGTGGTCGATTTCAAGCCAGGATTCCATCACGGCGGAAGCTACGTCAGCATCGCCCTGATACGGGCCAGTGGGGAATTGCGCAACTGACCCGGTGCGAAGCCGAGCCGCGCCACGTCTTCAGCGCAGCACGGGTGCGTCCGGCAGTTCGTTGGCGTTGAGCACCCCGCCCACCAGCGCAAAGTGGTGGACCAGCAGGCTTGTCACCTCGTCCAGTGCCTGGTTCAAGCCGTCTTCGAACCGGCCTTGTGCGAGAACGCCGCCAAGGCGTGTGGCCAGATCGTCCCAGGCACGCTGATCCACTTTGCTGTTCAGCCCCCGATCGGCAACGATCTCGATCGCACGCTCGGCCAGCAGCAAGTAGATCAACACGCCGTTGTTGTGCTCCGTATCCCAGACGCCGAGCTTGCCGAACATGGCGAGCGCCCGCTCACGCGGTGCCGCATCCCTCCACAGATAACTCGTTGGCAGGCTGGCCTCGACGCAGATGCGGATCTCCCCGGTGTGGTGCTTCTCGCTCGCGGCCACGCGCCGCAGCAACCGGTCGGACAGTTCAGGCGGGATCGCCTTGCGGGTATCGGATTCGTCCATCCAGCGATGGCGCAGCATCCGTCCGATGGTCCTTGACCAGTTGCGCTGCGCCATTACCAGCTCCCCGAGGCGCCACCGCCGCCAAAATCGCCGCCGCCACCCGAGCTGAAGCCGCCTCCCCCACCCGAACCGCCGCTCCAGCCCCCGCCGCCCCCCAGCCAGGGCCCGCCGCCCAAGCCCCCGCGTCGGCCAGGACCGATCGCTGACGAAGCGCCAGAGAAGAGCCCGAGCAGCAAAGCCACAAACGCGGCTATACCCGCAACCAGCAAGCTGGAGGTGATCAGAAGCGCGACCGTACCCACGCCACCGCCAGTGAGCAGGGCGCCCAGCTTGTTTCCGAACATGCGGCGGGCCACGGCTGCGGCAGCCGGCACAGCGATGAACGCCAGGATGGCGAGGTTGAACCAGTCGAACCCGGCGCTGCCGCCATGGCCGCTGCTGCGCGTCTGCGCCGGTGCCGGTAAGGGCTCGCCGTTGGCCAGCGCGATGATCTGGTCGGCGGCGGCCTGCAGGCCCGAGGCAAAGTCACCCTTGCGGAAATTTGGCGTGATGGCGTCGTCGATGACCTGTTTGGCGGCCAGGTCCGGGATTGCCCCTTCGAGTGTCTTGGCGACCTCGATGCGAACCTGGTGGTCGGCCTTGGCCACCACGACCAGAACACCGTCCCCGATACCCTTGCGGCCGATTTTCCAGGCATTGGCCACGCGATTGGCGTAGCTTGCGATGTCCTCCGGCTGGGTGGTGCCGACCATCAGGATGGTAATCTGCGTACCCTTGGCCTTTTCAAATGCGGCAAGCTTGTCTTCCAGGCCCTTCTGCTGGATCGAGTCCAGCGTCCCGGTCTGGTCGATGACCCGTGCCGACAGTGCTGGAACGGGCTGGACGCCCTGGGCCCACGACGCCGCACAGGCGAGACAGGCCGACACCGCAATCGCGGCCAGCCAGGACCAGTGGGTGCGGGCAGGATGCATGGTGGTTCCGGCTTCGCCAGGGCGATGGGGCAGCACCCCCGCGCCGTTACTTGGTCTTGTTGAAATCCACCTGTGGCGGCGCGGAAATCTGAGCCTCGTTCTGGACGGCGAAGGTCGGTTTGGCGCTGTAACCGAAGGCCATGCCGGTCAGATTGGTCGGGAAGCTGCGGGCCAGCACGTTGTACTCCTGCACGGCCTGGATATAGCGGTTGCGCGCCACGGTGATCCGGTTTTCAGTGCCTTCGAGCTGGACGCGAAGATCGCGGAACGACTGGTTGGCCTTCAGGTCGGGATAACGCTCGCTGACCGCCATCAGGCGACTGAGCGCGCCCGACAGCGCACCTTGCGCCTGCTGGAACTTCGCGAAAGCGTCCGGGTTGTTCAGCGTCTCGGGGGTGACCTGGATCGACGTTGCCTTGGCCCGGGCCTCCACCACCTTGGTTAGGGTGTCCTGCTCGAAGCTGGCCTCTCCCTTGACGGTTGCGACCAGATTGGGTACCAGGTCGGCGCGGCGCTGGTACTGGTTCAGGACCTCGCTCCAGGAGGACTTGGTCTGCTCATCCAGGCGCTGGAAATCGTTGTAGCCACAGCCGGACAGTGCCATTGCTGCAAAGATGATCAGTAGCCAGCGCTTCATATCTTTCCTGCCTTCCTCGAATAGGTTGACGGTAGCATAGTTGGAGTCGGCAGGCACCGATTCAAGGGCAAAATGGCGTCCTGTACCCAGCCCATGCGCAAGACCAAACTCCAGGCCGCCAATCTCGAAGGCACCGCCGACGACGTCGAGGCGGCTTTCTACGACGCCCTGCAAGAGGGCGACATCGACAAGCTCATGGCCTGCTGGGCCGACGAGGACGAGATCGTGTGCATCCACCCGGGCGGCCCGCGTGTGGTCGGCGCCATGGCCATCCGCGCGACCTTCGAGGCCATGTTCGCCAACGGCAGCATCAGGGCGTGGCCCGAGCGTGTGCGCAAGACAGATTCGATGGCCAGTGCGGTGCACAACCTGCTCGAGCGGGTGGACGTGCTCACGCCCGATGGCCCGCGCCAGGCCTGGGTGATCGCCACCAATGTCTACCTGAAGACGGCGCTGGGGTGGCGCATGGTGGCGCATCACGCCAGCCCTGGCACGCCAGGCGACATCCAGGAAGTTGCCGAAGCACCGCAGGTGCTTCATTGACACCTTTGACGCAGGTGCTTCATTGAACTATGCGGCGCCCTGGTGGCTGCCTGGCGGCAACCTGCAGACGATCTGGCCCGCACTCTATGCCCGCCGCGGCATCGGCCCGCCGCCGCAGTACCGGCGTGAAAGGTGGGACGCGCCCGATGGCGATTTCGTCGACGTCGACTGGCTTGAGCATGATGCGGCGCCCCAGGTGCCCCGGCGCGCGCTGCTGGTGCTGTTCCACGGCCTGGAGGGGTCGTCGCGCAGCCACTACGCCGAGGCTTTTGCTGACTTCGCGCGCGAGCACGGCCTAGCTTATGCCGTGCCGCATTTTCGAGGTTGCAGCGGCGAGCTCAACCGGGGGCCGCGGGCCTACCATTCCGGCGACTACGAGGAGATCGGCTGGCTGCTGGCACGTGCGCGGGCGCGCCATGACGGCCCGCTGCTGGCCGTGGGCATTTCGCTTGGCGGCAACGCGTTGATGCGCTGGGCCGCGGAGGCTGGCGCGCAGGCGGGATTGCTGGCGAACGCAGTGGCCGCGGTCTGCTCGCCGCTGGATCTGGCAGCCGGCGGCCAGGCGATCGGACGCGGCTTCAACCGGTTGGTCTACACCACGATGTTTCTGCGCAGCATGAAACCCAAGGCACTGCAGAAACTGGCCCAGCATCCGGGGCTGTTCGATCACGAGCGCTTGATGGCAGCGCGCGATCTCTACCAGTTCGACGATGTCTTCACCGCACCGCTCCATGGTTTTCAGGGTGCAGACGATTATTACGCGCGGGCCTCGGCCAAGCCGCACCTGCACCGTGTGCGTATCCCGGCCCTGGCGCTCAATGCACGTAACGACCCATTCGTTCCGGCGGCGAGCCTGCCGGGGCGAGCCGGAGTCGGCGACTTCGTGACGCTGTGGCAGCCGCGCGAAGGCGGCCATGTCGGCTTTCCCGATGGGCATCTGCCAGGCCATGTACGGCGCATGCCAGCCGAAGTCGGCGCCTGGCTGCTGAATGCAGCCGGTTGCTAGGGCGCGGAGACCTTCACCGCTGCTGCGCCAGGTGCCAACGCTATCGCCGCGCTCGCCGCAGGGGCAGGGGAATCAGCCGGGGCTGCCACCGCGCCGCCGGGTGGCCAGGCCGCCTCGGCCGCGGTGCGCGGCTTTCCAATCGGTGTGGCCGCCTGGCCTTTCTTGACCCCGGCCAGATCAGCTTCGCTGGGATAGAGGCCAAGCAGCCAGTAGTCGAACGCGCGACGGGCGATCGGCGCTGCGTTCTGGGCACCGAAGCCCGCGTTTTCGACCACCATGGCCAGCGCGATCTTCGGGTCATCGGCCGGTGCGTAGGCCATGAACAGGGCATGGTCGCGATGCCGCTCGTCGACCTGGGAGGCATTGTATTTTTCCCCCTGCTTCACCTGGAACACCTGTGCGGTGCCGGTCTTGCCGCCGCTGGTGTAGCCAGCGCCGCGGAACGCGGTGGCTGAGGTGCCTTCGAGGTTTACGCCGACCATTGCATTGCGGATTACCGCAATGTTTTCCGCCCGGGCAATCGGCCGGCCCACCGTCTCCTGCACCGCAGTCGTCGGCGCCCGCGTAACGATGTCCACCACCTGGCGCACCAGGTGCGGTTTCATCTTCACCCCGTTGTTGGCGATCGTCCCCGCGGCCAATGCCAGCTGCAGGACGGTGAAGTTGTTGTAGCCCTGGCCGATGCCCAGCGAAATGGTTTCACCTGCGTACCACTTCTGCTGCTCGGGTCGCCGATAGGCCGCGCGTTTCCACTGGGTCGAAGGCAGCAGCCCGCGCGATTCGCCCAGGATGTCGATACCGGTCAGTTCGCCAAACCCGAACTTCTGCATCTGGTCGTGGATGGTGTCGACCCCCAGGTCGTTGGCCAGCATGTAGTAGTAGGTGTCGCACGACTGCACGATCGACCTGTACATGTCGACCGAGCCATGCCCGCCCTCCTTGTCGTCACGGAAGCGGTGGCCGCCAAACATGAAGAAACCCGGGTCTGAAATCGTCTGCTGTGGCGTGCGCTTGCCCGTTTCCAGTGCGGCAAGGGCCATGAACGGCTTGTAGGTGGAGCCGGGCGGGTAGGTTCCCCGCAACGCCCGGTTCAGCAGCGGCTTGTCGGGCGATTCGTTCAGCGCCTGCCAGTTCTCGCTGTCGATGCCCTCGACGAACAGGTTGGGATCGAAAGTGGGCTTGCTGACGAACGCCAGAACTTCGCCCGTCTTCGGGTCGAGCGCCACCAGCGCACCGCGCCGGTCCCCGAACAGGTCCTCGATCAGGTTCTGCAGCTTGATGTCGATCGACATCACCACAGTGTTGCCAGGTGTGGCCGGCGTGCTGGCTAGCTTGCGCATGGCCCGGCCGCCAGCGGAGGTCTCCACCTGGTCGACACCGGTGATTCCGTGCAACTGAGTTTCATAACTTTGCTCGATGCCCAGCTTGCCGATGTATTCGGTGCCGCGGTAGTTGGCCTGGCTCTCCTCGGGCCAGTCATCCATGGACTGTTTTTCGGTCTGGTTGACCCGACCGATGTAACCGATGACGTGGCTGGCCAGCTCGCCCCATGGATAGCTGCGAAACAGCCGGGCCTTGATGTCGACGCCCGGAAACCGGTAGCGCTGGGCCGCGAAGCGCGCCACCTCCTCGTCGCTCAGGCGGGTGCGCAGTGGCAGTGAATCGAAGCTCTTGGACTCTTCCAGCAGCTTCTTGAACCGGCGCCGGTCGCGTGGCTGGATCTCGATGACCTGGGACAGCGCCTCGATCGTGGCGTCCAGCGGGCCAGTCAGGCGCGAAGGCGTGATTTCCAGTGTGTAGGCTGAATAGTTGGTGGCCAGCACGATTCCGTTGCGGTCCAGGATCAGGCCGCGGTTGGGCACGACCGGCACGATCGCGGTGCGGTTGTTCTCGGCCTGCTCGTTCAGGTCTTCGTGCCGCACAATCTGCAGGTAAACAAGCCGCGCCGTCAACAGGACGAAACAGGTCAGCACCACGATGCTGGCCACCAGGACCCGCGCGCGAAAGCGCGACAGGTCGGCCTCTACATTGCGCATCACGGTCATCGTGCGGTCCCGCGGTTGTTAGTAAGTTAGGGACAGAGCTGAAGATCTGTCCCGCAAGGTTTCAGAGAGGCCTATTTTCGTCCGGGTCGGGCGCCCGGCGCTGGGGCGCCAACAAGGCCACACTGATGACTGGCCAGAGCACCGCCTCAATCAGCGGCGCCAGCAACGCGCCCAGGCCCGGCGCCGAGCCACCCGCAACCATCCGGATGGCCGTCTCGATCGCATGGGCCGCGGCGAACAGCGGCAACACCTGCACGGCTTGCGACGGCACCGTGAACCAGAGCAGGCGTCGATGGATCATGATCGCGCAATAGCACAGCGCGGTGTAGGCCAGCGCGTGCTGGCCCAGCAGGGCAGTTTGGTGCACGTCCATCGCCAGCCCGAACACGAACGCCACGCCGATGCCCACCCGCAGCGGCTGGTGCACGCTCCAGAAAACCAGTACCAGGGCCAGGAAATCGGGCATCCATGGGGTGCGGCCCACTGGCAGCATGTTCGCCAGCAGCGCCAGCACCAGGCTGCCCCAGATGAACAGGGGGTTGGCGGGCAGCAGCAACTGCTGGCCCGGACGCATGATCATTTCCGGCCCCCTTTCCGGGCCGATGCCGCAGCCTGGGCCGGATCCTCGGGCGTTGGCCGCTGCGGTATCTGCGCCGAGACCGCCTTGAGCACCATCACCTGCGTGGTCCCGCTCACCTGGGCCTGCGGCAGGCAGTGGATGCGGGCGAACCCGGAGTCGGCACGCCGCTCGACCTGCTCGACCTTGGCCACCGGCAGGCCCGGCGGGTACACCCCGTCCACGCCGCTGGTGGTGAGCAGGTCGCCTACCTGCACATCGGCATTGCCGGCCATGAAGCGCAACTCGAGCGAGCCGCCATGGGCCACCGGATCGCCATAGGCAACGCTGCGCGCGCCCGTGCGGGTGTTGAGCACGGGGATGGCGTGGTCGCGGTCGATCACGAGCGTCACCTCACTGACCAGCGGATAGACGCGGGTGACCTGTCCCAGTACACCGCTTTCATCGATCACCGGCGACCCTTCTTCGATTCCCTGCACCAGGCCTTTGTCGATGATCACCTTGCGCGTATAGGGGTCGGCTGCGTCGTACAGCACTTCGGCGGTCTGCGCCTGCGTCGTCAGCCGGACCCGCAACTGAAGGAGTTTGCGCAGCCGCTCGTTTTCCAGCAGCAGTGGCTCGACCTGGTTGGCTCGCAGCGACTGCCGGGCCAGCTTGCCGCGAGCCGACTCCTCGGACTGCTGCGCGCTTTGCAGGGCTTCGAAATAGTCGCTTCCCAGGCGCGCCAGCAGCACCGGCCTCAAGGCCAGCCACTGGACCGGGTACAACACGGTGCCCACCGCCGCGCGCAGCGGCCCGGTCAGCTTGAAACGCGTGTCTGCCACCATCAGGAACAGGGCCAACGCGCTGAAGACCATGAGCTTGGACAGGGCCGACGGGCCCTGCTTGAAAAACGGCGGAGGGGTTCTGTCCAGCGTACCGAGCGGCATCGCTGTGCCTCAGGGTTATTCGCTGGTGAAGATCGAACCGAGGCGTTCCATGCGTTCCAACGCGATGCCGCAGCCGCGCACCACACAGGTCAGCGGATCCTCGGCCACCAGAACAGGCAGCCCCGTCTCCTCGGCCAGCAAACGGTCCAGGTCGCGCAGCAGGGCACCGCCGCCAGTCAGCATCATGCCGCGCTCGGCAATGTCGGCGCCCAGTTCGGGTGGCGTTTGCTCCAGAGCGTTCTTCACGGCCGACACGATGTTGTTCAAGGGGTCGGTCAGGGCCTCCAGGATTTCGTTGGAAGAAATGGTGAAAGACCGCGGCACGCCCTCGGAGAGGTTGCGGCCCTTGACTTCCATCTCCTTGACCTCGCTGCCCGGGAAGGCCGAGCCGATGTTCTTCTTGATCGCCTCGTCGAACTTGTCGCCACCTACGCGCACGCTGCCCTTGTAGACCATCCCGCCCAGGGAAATGACGCCCACTTCGGTGGTTCCGCCGCCGATGTCCACCACCATCGAGCCCGAGGCCTCCGACACCGGCAGGCCCGCACCGATGGCCGCGGCCATCGGTTCCTCGATCAGGTAGACCTCGGACGCACCCGCGCCCAGAGCCGACTCGCGAATGGCCCGGCGCTCGACCTGGGTTGAGCCGCAGGGCACGCAGATGATGATCCGCGGGCTGGGCCGCAAGATGCTGCGCGGGTGCACCATCTTGATGAATTGCTTGAGCATCTGCTCGGTGACGGTGAAATCGGCGATGACGCCGTCCTTCATCGGGCGGATGGCCTCGATATTGCCGGGCACCTTGCCCAGCATGGCCTTGGCCTCGCGGCCCACGGCCTGGATGGTCTTCTTGCCCTGGGGCCCGCCCTCGTGGCGGATGGCCACGACGGAAGGTTCATCCAGCACGATGCCCTTGTCGCGTACGAAAATCAGGGTGTTGGCCGTGCCCAGGTCAATGGCCAGGTCGGTCGAAAAGTACCGACGGAAAGCTCCGAACATCAGGAAGTCCTCTCACGGGCATGGCGAGCCTGTGAGTTCGCCATCGCCATCTGAAACATGTTTATCGCAGGAAAGCCGCTTTTCTGGTGCAAATGCCGGTGCTTTGGCAGGTGTTGCACTAAAGGCGGGATAATACCCGATCCCCTGTGAATAACTGGCCCGCGCGGGGCCCGAGATTCGCTTTTACATCTGTATTTCAGGCCTGTTTTCCGTATGGCATTGACCCCCCTGGACATTGATCGCATCGCCCACCTGGCGAGGCTGGAATTGCAACCCGAAGAGCGCGAGCGGATGCTGACGCAAATCAACGGGTTTTTCGACATCGTCGAGCGCATACGCGCTGTGGATACCAGCGGGGTTGAGCCCTTGCCCCACCCCGTCGCGGTCGTGCAGGAAGTGTCGTTACGCCTTCGCGAGGACATCGCCAGCGAGCCAGACCAGCGTCAGGCGAACCAGAGAAGCGCCCCTGCCGTCGAGCGAGGCCTGTTCCTGGTGCCCAAGGTGATCGAATGAGCCTGCACGACCTGACCGTGGCGCAGCTGGCCATCATGCTGGCCAAAAAGGAGGTCTCGGCCGTTGAAACGGCGACGCACTTCCTGGCGCGTGCGACGTCGCACGAATCGCTTGGCGCCTACCTGGCCGCGGACGAGGAAGCCACGTTGGCCCAGGCGCGCGCGGCGGACGAAAGTATCGCGCGTGGCACCGCAGGCGTGCTCGCCGGCGTGCCGATGGCGCACAAGGACATCTTCGTCACACGGGACTTTCCGAGCACGGCGGGGTCGAAGATGCTGGAGGGCTATCGGTCGCCGTTCGATGCGACGGTCGTCGCGAAATTGACGACTGCCGGCGTGGTCACGCTGGGCAAACTCAATTGCGACGAGTTCGCGATGGGCTCCTCCAACGAGAATTCCGCGTTCAAGCCCGTCAGGAATCCATGGGACATCTCGCGCATTCCCGGCGGGTCCTCCGGCGGCAGCGCGGTGGCCGTGGCAGCGCGCCTGGCACCGGCGGCAACGGGCACCGATACGGGCGGCTCGATCCGCCAGCCGGCCTCGTTCTGCGGTGTCACCGGCATCAAGCCCACCTATGGCCGGGCCTCGCGTTACGGCATGATCGCCTTCGCCTCCAGCCTGGACCAGGCCGGACCGATGGCGCGCACCGCACGGGATTGCGCGCTGCTGCTCGGCGCCATGTGCGGGCCAGACCCGGACCGCGATTCGACCTCGCTGGACTTGCCGGCCGAAGATTTCACGCTGTCGCTGCAGGCATCGATCGAGGGTTTGCGCATTGGTGTTCCGGCCGAGTTTTTTGGCCAGGGCCTGGGCGCCGACGTGCGTCAGGCCATCGACAACGCGCTGCAGGAGTATCAGCGTCTGGGCGCTAAGCTGGTGCCGATATCGCTGCCGCGCACCGAGTTGTCGATTCCCGTCTACTACATCATTGCGCCGGCCGAAGCGTCGTCCAACCTCTCGCGTTTCGACGGTGTCAAGTTCGGCCACCGCGCGGGTCAATATGGCGACCTGATGGACATGTACAAGAAGACGCGTGCCGAGGGCTTCGGGGACGAGGTCAAGCGTCGCATCATGATAGGCACTTACGTGCTCTCGCATGGCTACTACGACGCCTACTACCTGCAAGCGCAAAAGATCCGCCGCATGATCGCGGACGACTTCCAGCAGGCCTTCGGCCAGTGCGATGTCATCGCCGGCCCGGTGGCGCCGACGGTGGCCTGGAAGATCGGCGAAAAATCCGACGATCCCGTGGCCAACTACCTGGCCGATATCTTCACGCTGCCCGCGTCGCTGGCCGGCTTGCCGGGCATGAGCGTGCCGGCCGGATTCGGCGAAGGGGGGATGCCCGTCGGTCTGCAGCTGATAGGTAACTATTTTGGCGAAGCCAGGTTGCTCAACGCGGCACATCGCTTCCAGCAGGCCACCGATTTCCACCTGCGCAGGCCGCCGGAGATTCGAGCATGAGCCGCCCGGCCGCTCCGAAGGCTCATCGCACCTCAGCCCGTAGGGCGGAGGTTACCCAATGAGTCCCAGACTGATCCAGGGCTTCGAAGTCGTCATCGGCTTCGAGACGCACGCCCAGTTGTCGACAAGATCGAAGATCTTCAGCCGCGCTCCCACGGCGTTCGGTGCCGAGCCCAACACGCAGGCCTGCGCTGTGGATCTGGCGCTGCCAGGCACGCTGCCAGTGATGAACAAGGGGGCGGTGGAACGGGCCATCGAGTTCGGTCTGGCCGTCAATTCGACCATCGCTGCGCAAAGCATTTTCGCGCGCAAGAACTATTTCTATCCCGACCTGCCCAAGGGCTACCAGATTAGCCAATACGAGATCCCGGTGGTGCAGGGCGGCACGGTGGAGTTCTACCTGGGCGACGACAAAAAGAGCGTGCGACTGGTGCGTGCCCACCTCGAAGAGGACGCCGGCAAGTCGCTGCACGAAGACTTCGTCGGGCAGTCGGGCATAGACCTGAATCGCGCCGGAACCCCGTTGCTGGAAATCGTCACCGAGCCGGACATGCGCTCGTCCGACGAGGCGGTGGCGTACGCCAAGGAATTGCACAAGATCGTTACCTGGATCGGCATTTGCGACGGCAACATGCAGGAAGGGAGCTTTCGCTGCGACGCCAATGTCTCGGTGCGCAAGCCCGGCGATCCCCTGGGCACACGCCGCGAGATCAAGAACCTGAACAGCTTCAAGTTCATGCAGCAGGCGATCGACTATGAAGTGCGCTGGCAGATCGGCGAGATCGAGGATGGCCGTGCGATCCAGCAGGCCACTGTGCTGTTCGACCCGGACACAGGTGAGACGCGCGCAATGCGCACCAAGGAAGATGCAGCCGACTACCGGTATTTCCCCGATCCCGACCTGCCGCCGCTGGTGATTGCGCCCGAGTGGGTCGAAGCGGTTCGCTCGCAGATGGCCGAACTGCCGCGTGTCATGGCGGCGCGCTTCGTTGGCGAGTACGGATTGCCCGAATACGACGCGACGACGCTGACCCAGAGCAAGGCCATGGCGGCTTACTTCGAGGCCGCCGCCAAGGCCAGCGGCCAGCCCAAGCTGGCTAGCAATTGGATCATGGGCGATCTGTCAAGGCGCGTAAATGACGACGGGCGAGACTTTTCGCGCCTTCCGATGTCGCCACGCCAATTGGCGGTAGCCTTGCGCAAAGTTGCAGAAGGGAAGCTGTTCAAGAACGGAGTGGGTCAGGTGATCGACCACTTCTGGCGGGAAGCTGAGGTCGCCGGCGGATACGGTGACACGCTTGAAGAAGCGGAGCAGGTCGTCGGCGCAATCCTCGCGGCCAAGGGACTCGACCAAGCGACAAGCGCAGGCGAGCTCGAAAGAATCATTGAGGCGGTGATCGCGGCGAATCCCGACAACGTGGCCCAGTTCAAGGCCGGCAAGGACAAGGCTTTCAACGCTCTGGTCGGTCAGGCCATGAAGGCCACTCAGGGCAAGGCCAATCCCGGGCAGGTCAATGAACTGCTGAGAAAGAAACTCGCCGGCTAGGGCTGTTTCTTCGGCGGGCCAGAGGCGGCAACGGCAGCGGCCGTCGAGCCGGCCCACAGCTGCTTGAGCTTGACCAGCTCTTCGTCGAATCGCACATTGATACGCTGCTTTTCGCCTTCCTGGTCCGCAATGAAGTGCTTCTGAACCGAGACGCTATGATCGTTTTCATCGATCTGGCGTTTGAGCCGGGCAGGGTAATTGGTGGCATCCTTCTTGAAAAATTCCATCTCCAGTTCGACCGGCTTGCGTTGTTCGGCCAGCTCGCCCAGGCGCTTGGCCGCTGCCTTGATGACCTCGTCGACCTGCTGCAGTGCAGCTACGCGCTCCTGATCGTGCACGGTCCGGTTCGGATAGCGGATCAGCAGGGCACGGTCCCGACGCTTTTCATCGGCGATCCTGGCGAGTTCTTCCTGGGCCTTGCGCGCCTTCTCTTCTTCCACCACGCGTTCCTGCGCCGTCAGCGACGGACCAACGCTGCGCTTGACCGTGCCTGTCGAGGTCAGCTCTTTCTGCTCGCGGTCAATGCAGTCGATGATGGGCCGATCGGCCGTCAGGCGCCGCCCCTTGGCGTCGACGCACGTGTAGATACCCTGCTGCGCCGAGGCGGGCACCAGCACACCGGCCAGCAGGCAGGAAACGATGCAAGAGCGAGCCATTCCCAAGACGATCTTCCTCAGTCAACCCCGTAGCGCTGCCGGTAGGCCAGCACCTGCGGGTAATGCGCGCCCAGCGTGCCTGCGCCGTTCAATTCCAGATACTGGAGCAAATCGGACAGCTGCGCAATCGCACAAACATCGAGTTTGAGCTGCTGGCGCACGTACTGAACCGCGCTGTAGGGGGCGTCGGCGCCGTTTTCGGTCGCCTTTTCCTGCCGGTCCAGCGCAATGGCCACCCCCTGGGGCGTGGCCCCGGCGGCCCGGATGATGGCGATCGACTCGCGTGTCGCGGTGCCCGCCGACATCACGTCGTCCACGATCAGCACGCGGCCCTGAAGCGGCGCCCCGACCAGGCTGCCGCCCTCGCCGTGGTCTTTGGCTTCCTTTCGGTTGTAAGCGTAGGCAACGTTGCGCCCCAGGCGCGCCAGCTCGATCACCACGGCGGCCGCCAGGGGAATGCCCTTGTAGGCGGGACCGAAGATCATGTCGAACTCGATACCGGAGCCCAGGATCCGCTGTGCATAGAATTGAGCCAGTCGCCCCAGCTTGGCGCCATCGTCGAACAGGCCGGCATTGAAGAAGTAGGGCGAAAGGCGGCCCGCCTTGGTCTTGAACTCGCCAAAGCGCAGCACGCCCGCATCGACCGAAAACTGGACGAAATCCTGGGCCAGCTGATCCTGGCCGCCGCCTTTCACCATGGGGAATTCCTTGTTCAAACTGACCAGTCTCAACCTCAACGGCATCCGCTCAGCCACCAGCAAAGGCGTCGAGGCGTGGATCGCCAAGACCAAGCCGGATTGTATTTGTGTGCAGGAAGTCAAGGCCCAGGCTGCCGACATAGAGGGCCGTTTCGAGGAAATGGCCGGCAACAGGGGGCATTTCCACTTTGCCCAGAAGAAGGGTTATTCGGGCGTGGCCGTGTACACCCGGCATGCGCCTAGCGACGTGGTCGTAGGCTACGGCTCGAAGGAATTCGACGCCGAGGGCCGTTACGTGGAGCTGCGCTTCGACACGCCCGGGCGCAAGCTGTCGATCATCAGCTGCTACTTTCCCAGTGGTTCTTCAGGCGAGGAGAGGCAGCAGGCCAAGTTCCGGTTCCTGGGCGAGTTCGATCCCCACCTGGCCCGGCTGAAGAAGAAGCGCGACTACATCCTCTGCGGCGACGTGAACATCGCCCACCAGGAGAAGGACCTGAAAAATTGGCGGAGCTAGTCGCGAAATGGCTGCAGCAGCCGAAGTACAGTCGCTGATGTTGCCAGGCTCGGGGCAAGGCGGAACGGAGATTGC
>JANYAN010000443.1 GCA_025361305.1 Burkholderiales bacterium | reverse complement strand
CACGCGCGGATCGCTTCTCAATGTGAAAATCACAGGTACGGGGTCGGCCACTCCGCTTGTCTCGACCACCATACGGCGGAAAGGTGGGGTCTCGCCGACTGCGCGGCGTTCGAGCAGCCGGCGGATCGTCGATGCCAAATCTTCGCGCACGGTGCAGCACAGGCAGCCGCCTTGGAGCACGACCATATCGTCCTCCGACATCTCCAGGAGATGGTGGTCGAGCCCAACTTCACCGAACTCGTTCACGATTACCGCAGTGTCGTGGAAGTCCGGGTGGTGCACCAGGTTGCGGAGCAGCGTGGTCTTGCCGCTGCCAAGAAAGCCAGTCAAGACATAAAGCGGCAGAAGCTCCGGCGCCGTCATGATATTTTCCGCTCCTCGGCCGCAACCAGAGTTAGACGGGCGATCAGGGTGGGATCGAGAGGATCGCACGGACGGCCGGCAAGGCGCTCAGCCGCACTCCATATGCCATTCAGGTGATAAACGATTTCTGATGCGCCAGAACTCGCCTCGATGACATACGCCGAACCGCTCCAGTCGCTCAATCTCAGCCCAAACTCGCGCAGGATCAGGTTGGCGAGCTGAACCCGCCTCGTCCGCTCACGGCGTGGCGTAACTCTCTCGCCCGAGGCCTCGAACTCGGCTCGGCCGGCGGCATCGGTCCAGAAGCTGCCATTCCCCATGGTGCCGCAGAGTGAGCACATCGATGGCCTCCTTCACGTGAAAACAACCCGGCCGGCGCCTCTCCCGAGGTCGCCGTTCGGTGGCGCGTCGCTTCTCAGCCGGCCGGCATGTAGCTGGCCGGGAACTCCGGAATGCGACCGGTATAGTACGGCAAGTCATCGACCCGCGGCTGGTAGGTGCCGGCGTCGATCAGCTTGCGGGTGTGCGCCGCGACTTGTTCGCCGGTGGCGAACCATACGCCCCCCTTCGCCTTCATCTCCAAGATCATCTCCTTGACCGCCATCAGGCGCGCGAGCTGACCGCTGACGAACGGGTGGAAGCAGTTCACCCAGAAGCCGTTATACTGCCACTTCGCCTCGAACTCGGCCATATACACCTCTTTCGCGTGCCGCGGCGGCATGATCGACATCATATAGTCGACGTCGGGATTGTGGACATATTGCGGCCAATCATCAAGCTGGATGCTGCCGGGCAGCTCAATCAGATCGCCCTTGCTACAGCGGATGAGATGAGGGTTGTCGTCGCCCATCAGCGAGCAGTCGTAGGTAAAGCCTTCCCCCAACAGGATTTCCAGCGAGTGCTTTGAAAACCGGTACCAGGGCGCACGGTACCCGCGTGGTCTCTTGCCAGTAATTGTCGCGAGCGAATCGATCCCGCGCTTGGTCCAGTAAAGCTCCTGGTCGCGCGTCATCATGTTCGGATATTCGTGTAGATAGCCGTGATGGGCGACCTCGTGACCGCCCTTCAATATCATCTTCACCGCCTGCGGATAGCGTTCGGCGCACCACCCGGGCACGAAGAACGTGTTCTTTATTCCCAGCTCATCAAGCATGTCGACGATACGCTCGACCGCGATTAAGGGTCCGTATTTCAGCATCGAATTCGTCGAGATCCGCGTGTCCGCGTCGTTAGGGTGGGTCAGATGGAGCATGCTGTCGGCATCCATGTCCCAGGTGAAGGTTACCGCACAGCGCGCCCCGTTTGGCCAGGGAACTGGATTCTTGATCATTGATAGTGCTCCTTCTTCGTTGACAAATAGGTCTGATCGATAGGGTAGCCTACGCGCTCAGAAGAAACGGTCGTAATGGAGCTGCTCGGCCGGAACGTGCCTAGCGAGCAGCAGTGTGCGGCGGTTAGCGTCGATCATCGGCGGAGGCCCTGTTAGGTAGAATTCGCAGTCACGAGCGCCATCGCCGAGCGTCCGGTCGACAAATTCGTGGACCATGCCAATCGGCCCGGCCCAGCTACCGACTTCATCGAGTTCGGGCATCGATATGATCGGATGAAAGCGTAAGTTATCGCCCAAGCCTGCGAGCATTGCGGGATTGATCAGATCCCGCGAGCCTCGCGCGCCGTAAAAGAAGTCGATCGGGCGACCGGCAAGCTCCGTGCTCGCAGCCGCGCCACGCAGCACCGACACGATCGGCGCCAAACCCGATCCTCCGGCGATACAAACGAGCGGGCGCGGCGACTGTATGCGTAGGTAGGCTGTGATGTAGGGCCCGTCGATCGTAATCACATCGCCTAGTCGAAGCGTGTCGAACAGCAAGCCTGTCGCGCTGCCGTTAGGAACACGTCGGATCATGAATTCCCACTCGCCCTCGTCATTAGCAATGTTCGACATCGAATAAGGGCGCGAAAGGTGTGCTGTTCGACACGCTTCGACTAGGCGATGTGATTACGATCGACGGGCCCTATCAC
>JANYAN010000439.1 GCA_025361305.1 Burkholderiales bacterium | reverse complement strand
CCACCGCCCTTGTGACGGGTGGTGATGTGGCCGTTGTTGTTGCGGCCGGACTTCTGGTGCTGGGGCTCCAGCAGCGGCGCGTACGGTTCACCCTTGTAAAGGTGGTCGCGCGAGACCTTCACCATGCCGCGATGGCCTGGTGAAGTGGGTTTCATCTTGATGACTGCCATGATGTGTTCACGCCGTTAGGCGGCCTCCCCTGCAAGGTTCAGCTCTTGACCCGGCTTGAGCGTCACGTACGCCTTGCGAATGTTGTCGCGGCGGCCGCTGGACTTGCCGAAGCGTTTCGCCTTGCCCTTGATGTTGGCAACGGACACGCCCTTCACTTCGACCTTGAACATCAGTTCGACGGCCGCCTTGATTTCCGGCTTGGTGGCGTTCTGCAGGACCTTGAACGTGACGGCATTGGTCTTGTCCGCAATCATGGTGGCCTTTTCGGACACGATGGGGGCGACCAGGACCTGCATCAGGCGCCCTTCGTCGTATTTGGTGGCGGTGCTCATGCGAACATCTCCTTGAGCTTGTCGACTGCGCCCTTGGTCACGAGCACCTTCTTGTAGTGCACCAGCGACAGCGGGTCGGCATAACGCGGCTCGACGATGAGCACGTTGACCAGGTTGCGCGAAGCGAGGTACAGGTTTTCGTCGACTTCTTCGGCGATCACCAGAACCGATTCGAGGTTCATGGCCTTGAACCGGGCGGCCAGCTGCTTGGTCTTGGGCGAGTCGACTTTGAGCGAATCGACCACAGCAAGCCGGCCTTCGCGGGCCAGCTGCGAGAAGATGGCCGCCATGCCGGCGCGGTACATCTTCTTGTTGATTTTCTGGGTGAAGTTCTCGTCCGGGCTGTTCGGGAAAATCCGGCCGCCCCCGCGCCACAGCGGCGAGGACGTCATGCCGGCGCGGGCGCGGCCCGTGCCCTTTTGCTTGAACGGCTTCTTGGTCGAGTGCTTGACCTGCTGGCGGTCCTTCTGGGCGCGCGTGCCCTGGCGGGCATTGGCCTGGAACGCCACGACGATCTGGTGAACCAGGTCTTCGTTGTATTCGCGGCCGAACACGGTCTCGGGCGCGTCGTACTTGGACGCGGCCTGGCCTTGCTCGTTCAGGAGTTCGAGTTGCATTACTTCGCTCCCTTCGCGTCGGCCTTGCCGGCAGCGGCCACCGGCCGCACCTTGACAGCCGGACGAACGGTGACAAAACCGCCCTTGGAACCAGGCACAGCGCCCTTGATCAGCAGCAGCTGGCGGGCTTCGTCGATGCGAAACACGTCCAGGTTCTGGGTGGTGACTGTGTCGTCGCCCAGGTGGCCGGTCATGCGCTTGCCAGGGAACACGCGGCCAGGATCCTGCGCCATGCCGATGGAGCCCGGGACATTGTGCGAACGGCTGTTGCCGTGCGATGCACGCTGGGACTTCATGTGGTGGCGCTTGATCGTGCCGGCGAAGCCCTTGCCGATGGTCGTGCCCTGCACGTCCACCTTCTGGCCGACTGCGAACACGTCGCTTGCGGGAACCGTGGCGCCTGCTGCGTACTTGGCAGCGGCTTCCCCGGAGACACGGAATTCTGCGGTGATTTCACCGGCTTCCACCCCTGCCTTGGCAAGGTGGCCGGCTTGCGGCTTGGTCACACGCGAAGCCTTGCGTGCGCCGAACGTGACCTGCAGGGACACGTAGCCGTCGTTCTCTTGGGTTTTGACCTGGGTCACACGGTTGTTAGATACATCCACCACCGTGACAGGAACTGCGTCCCCATCATCGGTGAACAGGCGCATCATGCCCACCTTGCGGCCCAGCAACCCCAGGGAGTTGCTCAGACTCATTTTTTGCTCCAAAACTTCCGCCGCAGCCACTGCAATTGGCGACTGCGTTTTCACGCCACGTGTGAATCACGGGGCGTACGAAAGAAGGTTAATAAAACTTCACTCCTCTTGTTGAGGGCGAAGCCGTAAATTATACCGTGCTCCCGGCCTGTTCGGCAAGTGCACGGCGACTTCTTCTTCAGGATCGGGCTTTGCCTGGCCCGGCCTGGTTTCTTACTGCAACTTGATTTCGACGTCCACGCCAGCCGGCAAGTCCAGCTTCATCAGGGCGTCAACCGTCTTGTCGGTCGGGTCGACGATGTCCATCAGGCGCTGGTGCGTACGGATCTCGAACTGGTCGCGGCTGGTCTTGTTGACGTGCGGCGAGCGCAGGATGTCAAACCGCTTCATCCGCGTCGGCAGGGGCACCGGGCCCTTGACGATGGCGCCGGTGCGCTTGGCGGTATCGACGATCTCGGCGGCGGACTGGTCGATCAGCTTGTAATCGAAGGCCTTGAGGCGGATGCGGATTTTCTGTTTGGTGGCCATACGGTTACTCCATGATCTTGGCGACGACGCCCGCGCCCACGGTCTTGCCACCTTCGCGGATGGCAAAACGCAGGCCCTCTTCCATGGCGATGGGGGCGATCAGCTTGACGGTGATCGTCACGTTGTCCCCGGGCATGACCATTTCCTTGTCCTTGGGCAGC
>JANYAN010000412.1 GCA_025361305.1 Burkholderiales bacterium | reverse complement strand
GCACCGCCGCCGTCTACGACAACTGTCGTACCGCCGCCGTCTACGACAACTGTCGTACCGCCGCCGTCTACGACAACTGTCGTACCGCCGCCTACAACAACTGTCGTACCGCCGCCTACGACGACGCCGCCACCAACTACTGGGCCCTGCGTTGATAGCGGGCAAGGAAGTTGCAACGGTGTAGGCAACGGGGGCAAGGGCGGAGGACCGACCCCATCGCCGACACCGGCACCGTCGCTGACCTTGTCCCCCACGCCTGCGCCTACGTCGGCGCCGACTACGCCGCCTGGCTTGGGCGGACTTAACCGGTCGAATCCGAAGGGATTCACCAAGTAGTCGTGCCCATTGCAGAGTGGCTTTTTGAAGCCACTCTGCTGCACGGCCAGGGCATGCCTGCCATGCGCGATCCAGATCGCATCGAGAATCTGGACGTCGAGGCGCTTGCCGCGCTTGAGGCGACCGAATTGCCGCCCGAATCGCACCTGCCTGCCCCGCCGTTCCCCTACGCGATGCGACAGGTCGGTGAGGGCCGTATCGGCCGATGGGCTACCTGGGTCTTCGTGGCTTTTATGCTGGTGTCACTTTGGCAGACTATCCCCCGTTGACTCCAGCAGCCAGACTCCCAGTGCCTTGTTTGAATTGGGCAACTCTTCGCTCAAGAGGTGTTGCGGCACTGGCAGGTTGAATGGGTGGGCGCACATGTCGATCGGTTGCCAGCCTCCGATCCGCACAGGGTCGTTGTGGCCTCTTGAGAACGTGGTCGCGATCAGGTAGCGAGCACCGCTCTTGCGAAAATTGTCCAGCGCCTTCAAGACGAGTGCGTGGTTCAGGTGCGTCAGGACGTCGCGGCAAATGATGGCATCGGACGACGGCAAGACGTCCAGGGCGATATCGGCGGTGTTGAAAAAGTGATTCTTGCGCCCTTCAAAGCGGGATCGAAGGTCCGCAATCAACTCCTCCACGATATCGAATCCGAGATACAGCGACAGATTCCCACTGATCGTGCCAAGCCAGTTCAGGTCGCCGCAACCGGCGTCCACCAGCTGGCGGATGCCTAGCCTGTCGAACAACCCGGGAAGTTTCAGGCGCAATATTTCCGTTTGTGCGAGCGACGACCCGGGGCCACAGCGCGTCTCGCTGCACCCCCAGGCGTTGCTGCGCCACATCTCGGTGAACCGCGCCGCGATGGCCCTTTTGGCGGGTTCGGCAAGTGCAAGTTCCGCCTCGATTTCATCCTCCGCCTTGCCACCAACCAGTTTGCGCTGGAAGTCGACACCAGCGAAAGTTTCGTAGTCCGCAAGGGACCGACGCGTCCCCAGACCGTAGCGCTCAATGTCCGCCAGTGCCTGTGCGTCGCCGGTCAATTCGGTCCCCAGGAGGTGACGAATACGGGTTCCAGCACGGTCGCTGAGTTCCGTCCAGAGCTTGTGGTCATCCCAGTGGCGACGCTTGTTCTGCCTATCGCTGTAGTCATGGTAGACCGCCACCTTGTTGAGGGTGAAGATGTCCCAGCCATGTGTCCAGAGCCTGGCTGCCAGCGTGATTTCTTCGCCAATGAAATAGATGTAGGGGTCGTAGGGAACCTCGTGGATGACGGCGGCGGGCGCGAAGATGGTTCCGGCACCGATGAACGCGTTGGCTGGCGGCACCCCGGCAATTTCCGACGGCGACACGCCGCGCGAACCGGGGGCCAGAACCCCCTGCCCGCTGAACTCCTTGGCGAACAGGATGGCAACAATGTCGTCGCCCAGCTGGTCCGGCGGAACGTAGGTCGCTGGATAGGTGCTCAGTACCGGCCGTTCGGACGGGCAACTGTGCAGCACGTCCAGCAGCATTTCGTCCCAGTGCAGCGCAAAGCGCGAGTGGGCGTCGATCTGGAAAAAGTACTCTTCACCGGCCCACAGGCTCTGCACCTGTGATCTGGCCCAGCACACACCCCGGCTCTGGCGGGCATCGACCTCGATCACGCGGCATTGTTCCGGCCGCGTACGCACCAGGAAGCAATCAGCGTCTTCCTGCGCAACGAACTGCCAGCAGATGCCCACGAAAACCCGGTCGGGATACCGCGCCTTCTCGAAGAGATCCTTGACGGTCCACTGGCATTCGGTGTCCCGGTAGGACGCGATGCTGACGAAGATTCTGGGCTGCATCGCGTAACTGTATCAGCGCGTCGGCCGCAGCTCAGTCGTCGAAGAACATCGGCCCCGTACCGCGCGCGCGGAACCACTTCGTGATGATGATCTTGTGGCCGGCTGTCACCGGCAAGCCGCAGTGAAGCGTATCCGGATTCGGTCGTCCGTCAGGGTACAGGCTGTTCCAGATGATGGCCTGCCCCTTCTTGGGCATGAAGGTGCGGTCGACCGAGAAAAAGCGCGTGCCGCCACCCTCCATTCCCTCGTTCAGGTAGATCATGAAGGTCCAGGTCCGGTTGCCCTGCGGCCCGCCATAGGTGGCAAATTCGTCTGTACCAGGCTGGAAGTAATCGGTGTGAGCCTTGAATTCCTGCCCGACGTCGTATCGCTGTGCCTGATTGCCTTCCGAATATTCCAGCCTGATGCCCAGCGCAGCGGCTATCTTCTCGTCAGTCGCCGCGATCACTGGGCTGTGCAGCAGTGAAAGGTCGCTGGTTCGACTGGTGCGGGCGTACGGATCGCCAGTCACCCTGGCCACCGTCGACGGCCTCAAGTGTTCATTGATGATGCTGACAAGTGCATCGCATTGAGAACCCGAAAGGAATTCATCGATCGTGTACAGCTGCAGCTTGTCGGTCTCGACCCGCTGAAACTTCAGGCCAAACGGGTTGCGCAGCAATCTCGGCCGTGAAATTGCCAGGTAATCGGGCGGCGGCGGCACGCGGCGCACTGATTCTGGCAAGAGCGGTGAATCGGCAGGGAATTTCTCTCCCATGGCCTGCTCGATTGAAGCCAGCGAGAACCGCTCCTTCAGCAGGATTCCGAGGATCTCCTCGTTACTGCAACCACGGGCAATATTTTCTGCCACCCAGCCTTTCCAGGCATCGTCGAGCGGGTTAGGCGCAGCCGGATCATAGGCGCCATCCAGTCCCGTCGGCAGCTGCTCATTCGCCCCGGTCTGCGTCGCGCTGGGTTCGTTCCAGGGGCCACTGTAGGCCACGGCGCCGACCTCGCGCTTGCTGTAGTCAAGGCCGGAGAATCTCGCATAGTCATCGAGCGTGCGCTGGGTCCCAAGTCCGTAGACTCCCATGTCGCGGCGTTCGCCAAGAAGCTGGTCCAGCCGCTGGCGCGAGCGCTGATCCAGCTGCCACCACCGCTGCGGGCGCTTGACATCGTCTTCCTCCGTCCAGTGCAGCGGCCGGGGCGCCTCGCCAATGGTGTAAAGGTGGCTCACCGGCAACCCTGCCATATGGAAGACGTCCCAGCCATGGGTGAATAGCCGTGCCGCCAGGGCCTGCTCTTCGCCCTGGAAATATAGATAGGGGTCGTACGGAAAACACTTCACATATTCGGCAGGGGCAAACAGGCAGCCGGCGCCTACATGGAAACCGCGCACGGGTTCGTCCTGCTCGACAGGATGGGCCTCGAACGACAGGGCGAGGTGTCCTGGCTCGAACACGGCGCCGGGTTTGACCACGTGGGCCAGTACCTTATCCGTGCTCGGCTGCCGCACCGGCTGTCCGTCGACCAGCTCGAAGGCCGGCGGATAGGACGAGATCACAAACCTCGGCTGCACAGCCTGCAGGGCCCGCGCCTGCTCGATCAGGATTTCATCCCAGCCGGGTTCGAAATCCATATGCGAGTCGATCTGGAAGAACCACTCCTCTTCCCGGTACAAGGTCATGGCCAGAGCCCGTGCCCAACAAGGTCCGCGCGCCTCGGACGCGTCGATGTGAATGACGGTCGCCTGGCCGCCGGGCACGGGCGCCGTATCGGTCAGGTGCAGCTCGGGCAGGCTCTGGTCGACGATGCCGAAATGCAGGTCCTGAGGCCGCTTGGCTGCGTCCCAGGCCCGCCGCAAGGTGAACGGCAGCATGGGGTCACGGTAGGCGACGATGCTGACGAAAATGCTCATGCCCGAGAGGCTACACCATGTCCTTGATCTGCTGAAGGGCCGACGGGTCTTCGATGGTGGTCAAGTCGCCCGGATTGCGGCCTTCGCACACAGCCTGGATGGCGCGCCGCAACAGTTTCCCGCTTCGGGTCTTGGGTAGCACGGTCACGAACCGCACCCGCGCCGGCCGGGCGACCGCGCCGAGCTGCTCGTCCACGAGCTTCATGATTTCCCCCTCCAGCCGAAGCCTGGCAGCGTCGTCCGTCAGCGCCGAAGCGTCCCGGGCCACGACAAAAGCCATCGCCACCTGCCCCTTGAGCTGGTCAGCCACGCCTACGACGGCAACCTCGGCCACATTGGCATGGCTCGAAATGCTCTCTTCGATTTCGCGCGTCCCCAGCCGGTGGCCAGCCACGTTGATGACGTCGTCGGTACGCCCGAGGATGAAGAAGTACCCATCCTTGTCGCGGATGCCCCAGTCGAATGTGCTGTAGACCATTCGGCCAGGCACGCTTTGCCAATAGGTCTTGACGAACCGCTCGTCGTCGCGCCACACGGTCTGCATGAAGTACATCTTCCAGGGCGAGCCGGGCGGGACGTATTTTTCCACCAGCGACATCGGCTGGGTCGTCGGCCACAGCTACATCGTCTACGGCCCTCTGATCGGCGGTATGGCCACGATCATGTACGAAGGCTTGCCGATCCGCCCCGACGCCGGCGTCTGGTGGAGCCTGGTCGAGAAATACCGGGTGAGCGTGATGTTCAGCGCTCCCACCGCGGTGCGCGTGCTCAAGAAGCATGACCCGGAATTCCTGAAAAAGTACGACTTGAGCAGCCTGAAGGCGCTGTTCCTGGCGGGCGAACCGCTGGACGAGCCCACGGCGAGGTGGATCAGCGAGGGCCTGGGCGTTCCCATCATCGACAACTACTGGCAGACAGAAAGCGGATGGCCGATCCTGACTGTGGCCAATGGGGTCGAGAAAAAAGCCAGCCGATTCGGCAGCCCCGGCATCCCGATGTACGGCTACAACGTCAAGCTGCTGCACGAGAGCACTGGCGAAGAACTGACCGAAGCCGGCCAGAAGGGCGTGGTCGTCATCGAGGGCCCCACGCCACCGGGCTTCATGCAGACCGTGTGGCGCGACGACGAGC
>JANYAN010000386.1 GCA_025361305.1 Burkholderiales bacterium | reverse complement strand
AGCTCGAGGACCTCGAGAACGACGCGCAGGTGCGCCACTTGGACGTGTTCCACGAGGTCGTGCATCCGCGCCACGGGCCGGTCAGGGCCGCGCACCGACCAGTGCGCGTGGACGCCAGCCGCGATATCGACTTCAGGCCTCCACCCGATCTCGGCGAACACACCGATGAGGTGTTGCGCGAGATCGGGTTGGGCGACGAAGACTTGATCCGCCTTCGCGCTCAAGGAATCATTTGACCCATTGGAGATGCCATGATGAAACGTCGAGTCTTCTGTGTCGGTGCAATGTCGGCGGCGGCCCTTTTGGGGAGCCCACAGGCGCGCGCCAAGGATGATTTTCCGAACCGTCCGACCCGCCTGGTGATGCCCTACAGCGCGGGCGGCAGCGGTGACGTCGTGCTGCGCCCGCTGGTGGCCAGGTTGAGCGCCTCGATGGGTCAGTCCGTTGTGGTGGATTACAAGCCGGGCGCATCCAACGTCATCGGGACGCAGATCGTGGCCAAGGCGGCACCGGACGGCTACACCGTGGGCTTCATCGCCGACTCGCATTCGATCAATCCCATCGTCAACAAGGCGCTGCCCTACGAATCGTTCGCCGACTTCTCGCCGATCAGCCAGTTGGTGGGCCTGCCGATGGTGCTGATGATGTCGCCTGCGCTGAGCATCGAGACCTTGTCCGACCTGGTCAGGTACGCCCGGGCCAACCCGGACAAGCTGTCCTATGCGTCGCTGGGGGAGGGAACGGCCCATCACCTGCTGGTGGAGTGGTTCAAGTCGGTGTCGGGTACGACCATGCTGCACGTGCCGTTTGCCGGCGTGGCGCCGGGGCTGACCGCCTTGCTGGGTGGCCATGTGCACCTGATGTTTGCTGGCCCGGGTGTGGCCTTGCAGCACATGAAGAACAAGACGCTCAACGCGCTGGCGATTACCGCGTCGTCGCGCCTGGCGATCGCACCTCAGCTGCCGACGTTCGTTGAATCCGGGTTTGCCGGCTACGAGTTCACGGGTTGGTACGGCCTGGTCGCGCCGGCAAAGACGCCGCCCGAGATCATCGGCAGGTGGAACCAGGAGATCGCCAAGGCACTGGGACCGGGCGAGCTGCGTGACATGGTGGTCTCCAACGGTTTCATTCCGTCGCCGTCCTCGCCCGAGGAGTTCACCGCGATGCTGCGCCGCAATGCCGCCTTCTACGAGCGGTTGATGAAGATCGCGAACGTCAAGGTCGGCTGACAGCGGTCATTGCCGCCGCGCCCCGGGTGCCTTGCGCCACGGGCACCGGAAACTTCCGGCGTGGCACTCAGCGCGACTTGCCCAGGATCGTTACGCTTTGGCAGGCCATCATGCCGCCCAGCGCGTGGATCATGCCGATCTCGGGATCCTTGACCTGCTTGCCGAGGGCCTGGCCGCGTAGCTGGCGCACACCCTCGATGATGCTGTCCATCACGCAGGACACCCCCGGCTGCCCAAACGACAACCAGCCGCCGTTGGTGTTGGTCGGGATGTGGCCATCGAAGCCGGTGGCACCCGAGCGAACGAAGTCACCGGACTCGCGCAAGGTGGTGAACCCGAGTTCCGACAGTGCCACCAGCTCGCTGTGCGCGAAGTTGGAGCCGGTCTGCAGCACGTCGATGTCCTTGGGGCCGAGCCCGGCCATCTTGTAGGCATCCGCGCCCGCGACCCGCGCGCCGGTGGAGGTGATGCTGGGCAGCGGCCCCAGCGGCAGGTGGCTGCTGCGCAGGGCCATGCGGTCGGTGATGTATTCGTGCGTCTGGCATTCGGAGCTACCCAGGATATAGAGCGGGTTCTTGCACATCGCCTTCGCGTCCTCGGCACTCGCCACGATGACGGCGCCGCCGGTACCTGCCGGGCCCCACGGCGCACAATGCCAAAGTCGCAGCGGGGACGAGATCATGCGCGAACTCATCACCTGCTCGATGGTGACCCGGCCCTTGCCACCGCGCGCCGAGTGCGGATGGTGCACGGCCCATTCCTGGCACTGCACCGCAACCGCGGACATGTCTTCCTCGGTGATGCCGTACTCATGCATCAGCCGACACGCGATCTGCGCGTAGATCGACGGAATGATGGGCTCGTAGGGCTGTTCGAATTCCGGGTCGGCGTCGAAGCTTGCCGTGGTCACCCGGGGGTCCATGAGCCCGGCGGCATCGGCGTTGACGCACAGCACGAAACGCGCCAGGCCGCTTGTCACGGCGATCGCGGCATGCTTGAGGCTGGCGTTGATGCCCGCCGCGTGGATGGTGACCTCGGAGGCGTAGCGCGGCGTCATTTTGATGTAGGCCGCGAAGATGTTGTTCCACTGCGGGCGTGGGTCGGCGCCGGGGGCGCGGCCGACCAGCAGGCCGTCCAGGTCCTTTTTTTCCAGGCCCGCATCCTGCAGGGCGGCCCGGGTGGCTTCGGCCGCCAGCCGCAACGGGGTCTTGAGCTTGTCGGCAGTTGCATACGAATCGCCGAAGCCGACGATCGCGGCACGGCCGCGCAGGTGGTCCAGGCTCATGACTGGCTCCCCGGGCTGGCGACCAGCCTGAACTTGGGTAGCGAGAGATCGTCCGCCACCGCGTCGAAATACACCTGCACCGGCACGCCGACCACGACCTTGGCGAAGTCGGTCTCGTCGATCTCGCTGAACATGTGGTAGCCCTCGTCCATCTCGATGATGCCCAGCACCAGCGGCAGCTTGGTCGGCACGTCGCGGCGCAGCGGCACGTGCTGCACGGTGAACGAATAGACCTTGCCGCGCCCGGCCGAGCATTGCCAGCCCACCTTGTCGCTCATGCAGTAAGGGCACATCACGCGGGGATGGAAGATCGGCGAGTCGCAGTCGCCGCAGCGTTGGTAGAGCAGTTCGCCTCGGCGCGTGGCATCCCAGTAGGCCTGGGTGTCGATGCTGGATCGAGGGTATTGGAAGGTGGTGGCACTTGCCGTGGTCATGACTTCTCCTTATTAAAATGGGTGGTTGCGCTTGGGCCCTGCGGCGTGGCCGGCAGCAGGTGCTTCTGGATCTTTCCGCTGCCGGTGATTGGCCATTCGCGGACGAACTGGACGCGCCGCGGCACCCGGAAGTTGGCCATGCGCGAGGCACAGAATGCGATGATTTCGGACTCTGTGGCGGACATGCTGGCATGAAGTTCCACGAAGGCCAACACGACTTCGCCCAGGCGCGCGTCGGGCATACCCACGACGGCGGCCATCTTGACCACGGGGTGGCGCATCAGCATCGCCTCGACCTCTTCTGCCGAGACGTTTTCGCCGCCCACTTTGAGCATGTTCTTGAACCGCCCACGGAAGTACAGGAAACCCTGCTCGTCGAGATAGCCGTAGTCACCGGTGTGCACCCAGCCGGCGGCGTCGATGGCGCGCGCGTTCTCCTCGGGCTGGCGCAAATAGCCGTTCATGGTCCACCAGCCACGGCACACGATCTCGCCGACCTCGCCGGCTGCCAGACGCGCGCCGGACTCGGGATGGAAGATCGCCAGCTCCGTGCCAGGAAAGGCGCGGCCGCAAGACTCCGAGCGTTTGTCCCAGGGGTCGTTGATATGGCCCGAGGTGCCGCCGCATTCCGTAGCGCCGAAAATCTGGATCAGACCCACAATGCCCATCTCGTCGCGGATGCGCGCCATCAGGTCGGCCGGGCCGACGCACCAACCCGAGCGCAGGCTGGACAGGTCGAATTCGCGAAAACGCGGGTGGGCCAGTTCCATGATGTACATGGCCGCGAACCCGGTGCGCGCGACGCACTTCTCACGTTCGATCAGGCCCAAGGCGCGTTCGGCGTCGTAGTACTCGGGCATCACCATGCGGCAGCCCGTGGCCAGCGGCGTGGGGATGGCGCCGCAGCCGCCACCTACGTGGTAGAACGGCTGGGTGTTGAAGAAGGCTTCGCCTTCGCGCATCCCCATGCGGTCGACGATTTCCGCGCCAAAGTTGACCACATAGACATGGTTGCACAGCGCGCCCTTGGGCATAGCAGTGGTCCCCGAGGTGTATTGCAGCAAGATGGGCTCGAAGCTATGAAGCTGCGCGTGCGCCTGTTCCAGCGCCGCAGCGCCGACGTCGGCACCGCGGCCCAGGAACGAGGCCCAGGGCAACAGTCGTGTGCCGGCGGAGATACCTACGACCAGGCCGAGATGTGGCACCGCCTTGCTCTCGACCCGACCGTCGGGGCCCAGCGCGCCTGCGCCACACAGTTCCTGCACCAGTTCGACGTAGTCGTGCTGGAGGAAGCGGTCCGACATCACCAGCACGCGGGCCCGGCTGTGCGTGAGGATGTGCTCCAGCTCGAAGGTCTTCGAACGCGTGTTGATCGGCGCCAGGATGGCGCCGATCTTGCCGCAGGCCATCAGGCAGAAGGCGAATTCGGGCACGTTGGGAGTGAGGATGGCCACCACGTCACCCTTGCCGATGTCGCTGGCCAGCAGTGCGCGCGCCACCGCATCGGTGCGTTCGCGCATTTCCGAAAAGGATACGCGGCGGTCCTCGAAGACCCAGCCGATGGCGGGTCCCCAGCGTTTGGCGGCGCGATCGACGGCGGCGCCCAGCGTGATGTTGTCGGGTAGTTGCATGGCAATATTCAGGCCTGGATCGGCTTTGCGGCGCGGCCCAGGTAGGCCTTGACAATGCGGTCGTCCGACAGCAGCGCCGCGCCTGGACCCTCGATGGTGCTGCGCCCGGTCTCGAGCACGTAGCCGTGGCTGGCGTACTTCAGCGCCAGCCGGGTGTTCTGCTCCACGCAAAGCACCGCGACGCCCTGGCGCGTGAGTTCCACCAGCACTTGCATCAGCTGGTCCACGACCTGCGGCGCCAGGCCGAGGGACATCTCGTCGATCATCAGCAGCCGGGGTGACTTGAGCAGCGCGCGGGCGATCGCCAGCATCTGCTGCTCGCCGCCCGACAGCAGGCCGGCCAACTGGCCCAGGCGCGACTGCAACGCCGGGAAGTAGCCAAACACCTGGTCGCGAAGCCCGGTGATGTGCTTCGGGTCGGGGTTGCCCATTGCGCCGGCGTGCAGGTTTTCCTGCACCGTGAGGCCGGATAACACGCCGCGGCCTTCAGGCACGTGGGCGATGCCGAGGCGTGCGATGGTGTGTGCCGGCAAGCCCACCACCGATGCGCCGGCAAACCGGATCGCTCCCTGACTGATCGCGACCAGTCCCGAGATGGCGCGCAGCGTGGTGGACTTGCCGGCGCCGTTGGCGCCCAGCATGGCCACGAAACCGCCCTCGGGAACCGACAGCGACACGTCGGACACCGCGACCATGCGGCCGTAGCAGACCTGTATGCTGTTGACCTCAAGCAGCATCGGCGGTTCCCAGGTAGACCGACACCACCTTTGGATCCTGCTGCATTTCCGCAGGCGGACCCTGGGCGATCAGTTCGCCGAAATTGAGCACGCACAACTGGTCGCAGAGCGACATCACCAGG
>JANYAN010000347.1 GCA_025361305.1 Burkholderiales bacterium | reverse complement strand
CGACCAAGCTGGCATTGACGATCTCGGCCTCGGGCAGCTTCAACAGCCCGCGCTGGAACCAGACCAAGACCGAAATGCTGGAGCTGATCAAAGAGGGCGTGGAGATCAACCGGCACTATCGCAAGATCACGCCCATGGTCGCCGACGAACTGGCGCGCTGGGGTGACTGGAAGAACGCCACCTGGATCTGGGAAAGCGTGCTGTCGTCGCGACCTTATGTCGTCGCGATCATCACCAATGCGGCGCGCGGCCACGCCGTGATGGGCGACACACCCATGGCCCTTGAATTGCTGGAACGCGCCAAGAAAGTCCAGCCCAATGCGCCCGCCGTTCGTTCCCTCGAAGTCGTGCTGCTGGCCCGAGCCGGAAATGAATCGGCCGCACTGGCGGCGGGCCGTGAAGCCATCGACCGCAAGCTCTATGACCTGGACCTGTCGAACACCACCTATTCGCTGGCGGCGCGGGCCGGTGATTACGCGCTGGCCGAGCGGGCCATGGAACTGCGCATGGTCAATTTGCCCGCGTCACGAATCGCCGGGCTGCTCGAATTGGGTGCAATGTACGCCGGGCCTGCCAAGGACCCGGACAAGGCGTTCAACGCATTCCGCAAAGCCGTTGAACTGGTGCCGGTGGCCGACCGGGAAGGCTTCCTGCAAAGAATCCCGATGCCCTATCGCGCCCAGCTGGCTCAGACATCGGCCAATAGCCGGTAGGGCAAGGGCTGGACTTCGAGCGCGGCTCCGCTGGGCCCGCTGACCGTCAGGCGGCCACCGCTGGCAGCGGCCACCTGGATCGAGACAATGGCATCCCAACCACCTGCGGGCGCCGCCGCAGCCTGGGCAACCAGACCACAGGGCTGACCGAGGTCGCCGTCATGAAACACTTCCTGGCCGGCACGCAGTTCTACGGCCCCATGCACCAGGTAGGCCCGCCTCTTGAGGGTCCCGCGAAATTGGCTGCGAGCCACCACCTCCTGGCCGGGATAGCAGCCCTTCTTGAAGTTGACACCTCCCAGCGATTCGTAGTTGAGCATCTGCGGCACGAACGCTTCGACTATGGGCGCACTCACGCTTGCAACGACGCTGCGCACCTCCGCCCAGAGCCATGCTTCCTGCGTCAGTGCGGGACCGGCCGGCGCGGGGGTGCCAGCTGGGGCCACCCACAACGCGCGCGGCGTGCCGTCGGCCGGATAGAGCTGGACCACGGTGGCCGGGCCTATGTCGCTGCGGCTCCACGGTTCGCGCGATGTGACCACCATGGCTTGCAGCGTATCGCCCGTCAGGCCATACAAGGAAAAGTCTGCCGACGCGTCGCTCAGCCTGGCCTTGGCGCGCAGCACGAACATCGACAGGCGCTTGAGCGTCGTGGCCAACGTGTCGCGATTGAGGACCAGGATGATTTCGGCCGGACCGCGTTTGAAACCGACGAAGCTGGCCAGCATGCGGCCTTTGGCCGAACAAAAGGCCGCGAACCGGGCTTCGCCCATGCCCAGCAGTGTGAAATCCTGGGTCAGCTGGCCCTGCAGGAAATTGGCGGCGTCCTCGCCCTCCACGCGGATAACCCCAAGCTGGGGAAGAGGGGTCACGCCGTTCATTGAATGGGACATCGCTGAATTATCATCGTCGCTCCAATTCACACCATGATGTAGGGGCGGCAATCGGTGCGGCGTTTTGTCTTGACGGTCTTCCTGCTGGTTGCGCTGCTGGTGCTCGCGGCCGGCGGCACCGGATTCTGGTGGTTGTATCAGCCTATGCGGATGGCTGCTCCAACGCTTGACCTTTCGATCGATCCAGGGACTTTGCCGCGCGCGGTGGCGCAGGCGGTGGCTGATGCCGGCGTCGACGTCAATCCCGACCTGCTGTACTGGTGGTTCCGCGTGTCGGGCCAGGACCGCCTGATCAAGGCCGGCAGCTACGAGCTGGAGTCGGGGCTGACCCCCTACCGACTGCTGGCCAAGCTGGCGCGCGGCGAGGAAAGCCTGCGTGCCGTAACCCTGGTCGAAGGCTGGACCTTCCGCCAGGTGCGCGCCGCGCTGGCGCGGGAAGACCAGCTCAAGCCCGATACGCTGAAGCTGGGCGATGACGCCGTCATGGCCCTGGTCGGGCGCTCCGGTCTCCCTCCAGAGGGCCGTTTCTTTCCGGACACGTACACCTACGCCAAGGGCTCGAGCGACGTGGCCGTCTTCAAACGGGCCCTCAAGGCAATGGACAAACGGCTGGCGGCGGCCTGGTCCCAACGGCTGCCCTCGGCCGTTGCCAGCACGCCTGACGAGGCGCTGATCCTGGCCAGCATCGTCGAAAAAGAAACCGGCAAACCGGCCGACCGGCCGCTGATCTCCGCGGTTTTCAACAACCGGTTGCGCGTTGGTATGCCGCTTCAGACCGATCCCACGGTCATTTATGGCATGGGCGCAGCTTATGCGGGCAGCCTGCACCGGAAAGACCTGCAGGCTGACACCGCCTGGAACACATACACCCGCACTGGCCTGCCGCCGACGCCCATCGCGATGCCGGGCAAGGCGTCGCTGCTGGCTGCGGTTCAGCCTGCGCCCTCTACCGCACTTTACTTCGTGGCTCGTGGCGACGGTACCAGCCAGTTCAGCGACAACCTGAACGAGCACAATCGTGCCGTGAACAAATACCAACGCGGACAATGAGTCAGGGCCTTTTCATCAGTTTCGAGGGTATCGACGGCGCGGGCAAGTCCAGCCATGTCGAGCGTCTGGCGCAGGCGTTCCGCGCGCAGAGCAGGGTCGTGACAGTGACGCGCGAGCCGGGCGGCACGCCCCTCGCGGAACGACTGCGAACGCTGGCCCTGAACGAACCGATGGACGCCCTGACCGAGGCCCTCATCATGTTCGCGGCGCGGCGTGACCATCTGCTGCTGGTCATCGAACCGGCGCTTGCGCGCGGTGAGGTGGTGTTGTGCGACCGATTCACCGACGCGACATTCGCCTACCAGGGACACGGGCGCGGCTTCGACAATGCGGTCCTGGCTGGCCTCGAGCGCTGGGTCCAGACGGTCGAATCCCTGCCGGCGGGCACGTTGCGCCAGCCTGCATTGACACTCTTGTTCGACCTCGCACCTGAGACGGCAGCCATTCGCCTGGCCGACGCGCGACTGCCGGACAAGTTCGAAGCGCAGCCGCTCGACTTTTTCCGCCGGGTCTCGGCAGGATACGGCGCCAGGCTCGCCGGGGACCCCGGGCGGTTCGCCCGGATCGATGCTGCCCTGCCGCCGGATGCGGTCTGGAACGAGGTGCGGGGTGCCGTGCGCGCCAGGGGATGGCTCTCATGAGCGATCAGGCCGGATGGATCGCTGGCCAGCTGCGCCTGCTCGTGGCCCAGCGCGGGCACGCTTGGCTGCTGCAAGGCCCCTCGGGTCTGGGCCAGTACGAGCTGGCGCTCGGGCTGGCTCGGGCGTGGCTGTGCGAGCAGCCGACGCCCAACGGTGGCTGCGGCACCTGCGGCAGCTGCCATGCGATCGATGAGCGCACCCATGCCGACCTCGCCGCCCTGATGCCCGAGACCCTCATGATCGAACTCGGCTGGCCGCTGTCGGAAAAGGCGCAGGAGGACATCGACGACAAGAAGCGAAAGGCCAGCCGGGAGATCCGCGTCGAGGCCATGCGCGAGACAGTCGAGTTCTGCCAGCGTACCAGCGCCCGGGGGCGCGGCAAGGTGGTGCTGGTCTATCCGGCCGAGCGGATGAACCATGTCACCGCCAACGCGCTGCTCAAGACCCTGGAAGAGCCGGCGGGCGATGTGCGCTTCGTGCTGGCCAGCGAGGCCGCGTACCAGCTGCTGCCAACCATTCGCAGCCGGTGCCAGAGTCATACGATGACATGGCCGCGCCAGGACCAGGCAGTGGAATGGCTGGAGCAGCAGGGCATCGACGCACATGACGCGGTCGCCATGTTGCGCGCTGCGGGTGGCCGCCCCCAGCAGGCGCTGTGGTTCACCCAGACCGGCCGCGATCCGCGCCAGTGGGCATTGCTGCCCAAGGCCATGGCCCGAGGCGACGCGTCCGCCCTGGGGGGCTGGGCACCAGCCCAGGCCCTGGACGCCCTCCAGAAGCTCTGCCACGACCTGCTGGCCGTGCACTACGGTGCGCCGCCCCGATTCTTCGAGGCTGCTGTCTTGCCCGCCTGTGAATCGCTGCGAGGCCTGAGTGACTGGTCGCGCGAGTTGACGCACACGGCCCGCACCGTCGACCATCCCTTCAACGCCGGGCTGATGATCGAGGCGCTTGTGAGTCGGGCCCGCTCGGCCCTAAACTCGGGCCATTGAGCACCGCCATGAGTACAGCCGCACCTTCAAGCCCACGTCCAAGCGTCATTCAGCTCGCCATCAAGGAAAAGGCGGCCCTGTATGCCGCCTATATTCCGTTGTTCGCGGATGGAGGCGTCTTCATTCCCACTTCACGCGACTACAAGCTGGGCGACGACGTATACGTCCTGCTGTCGCTGCCGGACGATCCCCAGCGCTACCCCGTCGCCGGCAAGGTGGCGTGGGTTACTCCGGCCAAGGCCGCTGCCAACCGCACTCAGGGCGTTGGGATACGTTTCCCGGCGGACGAGAAGTCACGCCTCCTGAAAATAAAGATCGAAGAGATACTGGGCAGCCACCTCGCGTCGGAGCGGCCGACCCAGACGATCTGACCTGACAGGACGGCCGTCGCCGGGGCCGGGGCGGTTCACGCTCTTCACGATGTTTGTCGATTCCCACTGTCACCTGAGCTTTCCCGAGCTGGCGGGCCAGTTGCCGCAGATCCGCCAGGCCATGGCGCAGGCGGGCGTCGATCGCGCCCTGTGCATCTGCACTACGCTGGAGGAGTTCGACACCGTCCACGCGTTGGCGATGCAGTACGACAATTTCTGGGCCACGGTGGGTGTCCACCCGGACAACGAAGGGGTCACGGAACCCAGTGTGGATGACTTGATCAGTCGAGCGGCCCGGCCGCGGGTGGTGGCCATCGGCGAAACCGGGCTGGACTACTACCAGATGGAGGAGCGCAAGGGCGGGCGCAGCGTCACGGATCTGGGCTGGCAGCGGACTCGCTTCAGAAACCACATTCGCGCCGCGCAGCGGGTGCACAAACCACTCGTGATCCATACACGGGCGTCGTCGGCGGACACCGTGGCGATCTTGAAAGAGGAGGGCGAAGACGGTGGCGATGGCTCGGCCGGCGGCGTTTTCCACTGCTTCACCGAGACCGCCGAGGTGGCGCGAGCAGCGCTCGACCTTGGCTTCTACATCTCGTTTTCCGGCATCCTGACGTTCAAGAGCGCCAGCGACCTGCGCGACGTGGCGGCATTTGTGCCGCTGGACCGGCTGCTGATCGAAACCGACAGCCCCTACCTGGCGCCGGTGCCCTATCGGGGCAAGCTCAACAATCCGTCCTACGTGCCCTACGTCGCACGGCAGATCACCGACCTTCGCAAGATCACGTTGGAAGAGGTTGGACGGCTGACCAGCGTCAATTTCGAGCGTCTGTTCGAGGGAGTTGTAACGTGATAAATTACATTAAATACGTTATTTATCTTGTTGTTTTATATATAGGTTGTTCTTGTCAAGCTGGTTCATATGACGATTTTTTCAGGGCCATCGTCGAGGATGATGGCCGGGGGATTTCGTCGCTGTTGAACCGCGGCTTCGATGTCAATACGGTCAACTCGCAGGGCCAGTATGGCCTGTTCCTGGCACTGCGCAGTGCCTCCCTGAAGGCGGCCGATGTGCTGATCGAGTGGCCCAAGACCCAGGTCGAGGCAAGAAATGCCCAGGACGAAAGTCCGCTCATGATGGCGGCCATCAAGGGCCATGTCGACCAAGCCAGGAAGCTCATCGCCCGGGATGCGGATGTCAACAAACCCGGCTGGGCGCCGTTGCATTACGCCGCAACCAGTGGCCACCTGGAAATGATCGAGTTGCTGCTGGAGCATCACGCTTACATAGACGCGGAGTCGCCGAACGGAACGACTCCGCTGATGATGGCCGCGCAGTATGGGACGGCTGCATCTGTCAAGTTGCTGCTCGATGCCGGGGCCGATCCCGCACTCAGGAACAAGCTGGGCCTGACCGCGATCGACTTCGCGAACCGTGCCGGTCGGGCTGATGCCGCGGGGCTGATCGCGGCGCAGGTTCGCTCGAGTGGGCCCAAGGGCAAGTGGTAAATGTCTACTTTATACGATGTATACGATGTTGCTTTCATGCGAATTTCTTTCACTTTTTGACCGAATTGAAGGGGGCAGGGGAGCCGTTTTCAAGGCGCGAGCTACCGGGCTTTGC
>JANYAN010000270.1 GCA_025361305.1 Burkholderiales bacterium | reverse complement strand
CGCGCGCGGGTGGTGGCGCTCGAACCCGAGCTCGCGCCCACGCTTCACGCCGCCCGGCTGGCCGGTCAGCCGGTCGACGTTGCCGTCAGCGGGATCGCAGCCGATTCGCTGGGCGCCAAGCGCATCGGCAACATTGCCTGGGCCATCACACAGCGCCACGTGAAGCAGTCGCTGCTGTTGCCCGACGCTGCGATCCGTGAAGCACAGATGTGGCTGTGGAAGCAAATGAAGATCGCCGTGGAGCCGGCCGCGGCACTGGGCCTTGCGGCTTTGCAAACCGGCGCCTATGCGCCGCGCGCCGATGAAAGGCTGTGCCTGGTCATCTGCGGCGCCAACCTCGATCCCGCCACACTGGCCTGAGCGGCTGGGGCCGGCCCGATAAAATGGGCCGATGCTAGATATCCTGCTCCTGAGAAAAGACCTGCCCTCGGTGGTGGCACGCCTGGAAACGCGGACCAAGCCCCAGGGCTTCCTCGACGTGGACGCTTTCACTGCCCTGGAGGCCCGCCGCAAGTCCCTGCAAAGCCGCACCGAAGAGCTGCAGGCGCAACGCAATCAGTTCAGCAAGCAGATCGGCCAGCTCAAGGCCAGGGGCGAATCCGCTGATGCGGCGATGGCCCAGGTGGCCGCCCTCAAGAGCGAGCTCGACAGTTCGGCCGCACAGCTGGAGCAATTGCAACCCGAGATGCAGGCCCTGCTGTTGGCCGTGCCCAATCTGCCGCACGAGAGCGTGCCGGTGGGCGCGGACGAGCACGGCAATCAGGAAATGCGCAGATGGGGTGCGCCGCGCAGCTTCGATTTTCCGGTCAAGGACCATGTGGACATCGGCGAGAAGCTGGGCCTGGATTTCGAAACCGGCGTCAAGCTGGCTGGCTCGCGGTTTTCAGTGATGAAGGGCCCGATCGCCCGGTTGCACCGGGCGCTGGCGCAGTTCATGCTGGACGTGCACACCCAGGAGCATGGCTACACCGAGTGCTACACGCCCTGCATCGTCAACGCGCAGACCTTGCGCGGCACCGGCCAGCTGCCCAAGTTCGAGGGAGACCTGTTCGCTGTCAAGAAGGGCGGCCAGGAGGGCGAGGAGGCGCAGGACAACACGGCGCTGTACCTGATCCCCACCAGCGAAGTGACGCTGACCAATTTTGTGCGCGATGAAATCGTGGCCGAGGCCGACCTGCCGATCAAACTGACGGCCCACACGCCGTGCTTTCGCTCGGAAGCGGGCAGCGCGGGGCGGGACACCCGCGGCATGATCCGCCAGCACCAGTTCGACAAGGTCGAGATGGTCCAGATCGCGCACCCGGACAAAAGCTATGAAGTGCTGGAGCAGATGGCCGGACACGCCGAAGCCATCCTGCAGAAGCTGGGCCTGCCTTATCGCGTGATGCTGCTGTGCACGGGCGACATGGGCTTTGGCGTGGCCAAGACCTACGATCTTGAAGTGTGGCTGCCCGGGCAGGACACCTATCGCGAGATCAGCTCGGTTTCCAACTGCGAGGCTTTCCAGGCAAGGCGCCTCCAGGCGCGCTTCAAGAACGCCCAGGGCAGGAACGAATTGGTCCACACCCTCAACGGCTCAGGCCTGGCCGTGGGCCGCACCCTGGTGGCCGTGCTGGAGAACTATCAGAACGCCGACGGCTCGGTGACGGTGCCCGAAGCGCTGCGCCGTTACATGGGCGGGGCGGAAACGCTGTTACCGCAGGCTTGACCCGGGGTCCACGCCACCTTGGCGGTCGGTTAGAATAGGCGCCTTCGCACCACGCGAACCGAATCAGGAGCGGTGGCAGAGTGGTCGAATGCGCCGGACTCGAAATCCGGTGTACGGTTATACCGTACCGTGGGTTCGAATCCCACCTGCTCCGCCAAATCGTGGGTGTCCGTACCCAAATGGAAAAACCGGTGCGCTTGGCCACCGGTTCGCTTCCTAAGACTTGGCGGGCGCCTTTCGCCTCCACGCGGCTGCGGCTCCTTCTCTGCCGGGGACCGGACCCTCAATCGACGTAGGTACGCCAACTAACGTGTCCCTGCTGCGCGCAGCAGACGTGGCATATCGGTAGAGCTTGATGCCGGAGCGTTTCGGGAGTGCGGCTTGAGGCTCTTCGGCAAAGAGCAGCACCGCTGCAACTGTTGGCTTGCCCCCTCTAAGTAGGTTCTGCTTTTGCAGGAACACCTTCGGCTCAAGGTTCGGCACGACGTGCTTCACGAACTCCTTCAAGATGGGCGAGTTGATGATGGTCGAAGCGCTGATGTTCACGGTTTGCTTCTCGTAGCTTTCGATGCCCTTCGCCAGCCTCAGTGACCAACCAACTCCACCGCACCCTCGGCATCACGCTCAAGGCCGCGTGGTTCCTGTCGCACCGCATTCGCGCCGCAATGGCCGACGGTGGCCTGGACCTGTTTGGCGCGAGCGGTGGAGTTGTCGAGGTGGACGAAACGTTCATTGGTCGCGACTTCGACAAGAAGCCCAAGGGCGAGAAGAAGGGCCGTGGCTTCGCGCACAAGAACAAAGTGTTCGCGCTGGTTGATCGTGACGCTGCGCACATGGCCCAGGCTGGCAAACCAGCGCTGCGACAGGCATTCGTCCCGGAAGCGGCTGTTGAAGCTCTCGATGGAGGCGTTTTGCACTGGCTTGCCCGGCTGGATGAATCGCAGTTCCACACAGCCTCGGTCGGA
>JANYAN010000529.1 GCA_025361305.1 Burkholderiales bacterium | reverse complement strand
CATGAATGCCGGCTCGAACGACCTGGTGGTGGATCCGGACCTGATCCGGAAATACGACTTCAGCGGGCCTCGCTACACTTCCTACCCGACCGCCGACCGCTTCATCGAGGGGTTCGGCGAGACCCAGGTCCGCGACTGGCTGGCCAAGCGGAACATCGGCGGCGTCAAGCAGCCGCTGTCGGTCTACGTGCACCTGCCGTTCTGCAACACCATCTGCTATTACTGCGCCTGCAACAAGGTGGTGACGAAGGATCATGGTCGCTCGGCAAAGTATATCAAGTACCTCGCGCGCGAAATGGCCCTGTACGACGAGCTGCTCGGCGAGGACCGCTCGATCTGCCAGATGCACTGGGGCGGCGGCACGCCCACGTTCCTGTCGCGGGACGAGATGCAGGAGCTGATGGACGAGCTGCACCGCCACTTCCTGCCGGTACCCAATGCCGAGTATTCGATCGAGATCGACCCGCGCACGGTGGACAGCACACGTTTGCAGACGCTGGCCGACCTGGGGTTTAACCGCATCAGTTTCGGCGTCCAGGATTTCGACCCCGATGTTCAAAAGGCCGTGCACCGGATCCAGCCTGCCGAGCAGGTTTTTGCCTTGGTGGAGCAGGCGCGGGCAATCGGCTTCGAGTCGATCAATGTCGATCTGATCTACGGACTGCCGCGGCAGACGCCCGAATCGTTCGCACGCACGCTGGCCCAGATCCAGCAACTGCGCCCCGACCGGATCGCGCTCTATGCCTACGCCCATCTGCCCGAACGCTTCAAGCCCCAGAGGCGCATCATTCCGGCCGAACTGCCCGGCGGTGCGGCCAAGGTGGCGATGCTGTCGCAGTCGCTTTCGGCCTTCCTGAGTGCGGGTTACGTCTATATCGGCATGGACCACTTCGCCTTGCCGAACGACTCGCTGGCCGTTGCCAAGCGGCAAGGCCGGCTGCATCGCAATTTCCAGGGTTACAGCACACAGCCCGACTGCGACCTGATCGGCCTGGGCGTCTCGGCTATTGGGCGGATCGGCGCGACCTACAGCCAGAACGCCAAGACCATGGAAGAGTATTGCGACCATCTGGATCAGGGCCGCCTGCCGGTGGTTCGTGGGCTGGCGTTGAGCCGTGACGACCTGGCTCGCCGCGCCGTGATCATGGCGCTGATGTGCCAGGGACAGGTTCTGTTTGAATCGATCGAACTGGCCTGGCTGCTCGATTTCCGCAGCTACTTTGCGGCCGAACTGGAGCAACTGCGTGAACTGGCCGGCCAGGGCCTGGTGCAACTGGACGAATCGGGCATCCAGGTAACGCCGCAGGGCTGGTTCTTCGTGCGGGCCGTGGCCATGGTGTTCGACCGCTACTTGCAGGCCGACCGCAACCGCGCTAAGTTCTCCCGCATTATCTGAGGCAGCGCTGCGCATGTCGACCACGCTAGCGGCCACAGCGCTGTTGATGGGGTTGGCTGGCGGCCCGCATTGTGTGGCGATGTGCGGTGCCGCTTGCACCGGCATCATCCGGCTCGGCACGCCGCGCTCACCCGGACGATCGCTGTGGGCTTTCCAGGGAGGCCGACTGTTGGGATATTCATTGGCTGGTGCGGCGGCTGCCGTCGCCGTGCAATCGTTGTCTTGGTTGACTCAGGGTGCTGCTGCCTTACGGCCAGTCTGGACGTTGTTCCACCTTGCCGTATTGCTATGGGGATTGATGCTGCTGGCACAGGCCCGCCAGCCCGCATGGGTCGACCAGGCCGGGCGCTCGGTCTGGTCGCGCATCCGCCCGATGGCCACTGCACGGGGTGGTGTTTTCGCCACGGGCGCGCTCTGGACATTCATGCCCTGCGGCCTGTTGTACTCCGCGCTGCTAGTCGCGTCGCTCAGCGGCGGCCCCTTGCAAGGCGCGCTGTCGATGGCGCTGTTTGCTGCTGGCAGTGGCGCCTCGATGCTGCTGGCGCCAATGCTTTACGACCGGTTGCGCGATCGGGGCAACGCGCTGCGACGCGATTGGGGTACCCGTGCAGCCGGTGCCTTGCTAATTCTGGTAGCGGCCTGGGCGCTGTGGGCCGACGCTTTCCACCGCGTGGCGGTGTGGTGCGGACTGGCCTGACGCCGCAACGCCCTCAATCGAGGTCGACCGATTCCAGGTAGTACGGCATGTGGCACTCCCAGTGCAATTCGCGCTCGATACGTTGGCGCATCGCATCTGCTGCTGCCGGCTCGCCATGCGTGACAAAGGTTCGGCGGGGCGGCGCCTTGAAACCGCGCAGCCAGGTGACGATCTCAGCCGCGTCGGCGTGGGCCGACAGATCGTCCAGCTTTGCGACTTCAGCCCGAATCGGCACGTCATGCCCGTGAATTCGCACGCTGGTGGCGCCACCAGCGATCGTCGCGCCGCGAGTGCCGCCGGCCTGGTAACCAGCGAACAGGATGGTGTTTCGCCGGTCCGGCGCAAAGGCTTCCAGGTGATGGATGACGCGCCCCCCGGTGGCCATGCCACTGGCCGCGATGATCACCATTGGGCCGTGCCGGGTGTTGAGAAGACGTGATTCGTCGGCCGTTTCGACGATGCGTGCGGTCTGCGCCAGGGCGTCGCATTCCGCGGCCGTGAGCCGCAGCTCTTCCTGGTGCTTGCGATAGGCAACTGTCGCACTGGCTGCCATCGGGCTATTCAGGTACACCGCCAGGCCCTGCGCGATGGTGCCCTGGGCCTTCAGTAGCGCAATGCAATGCAGGAGGCTCTGGGCGCGCCCCACGGCGAAGGCCGGGATCAGTACCACGCCACCACGTGCCACCGTCCGCTTGATCGCGTCGCCCAGTTCCTGCAGCGGGTCGGAGTTCTTGTGCAACCGGTTGCCGTAGGTGGATTCGACAACCAGGTAGTCGGCGCCATCGACCATGGCCGGTGCCTTAAGGACCATGTCGTTCGGCCGGCCAATGTCGCCCGAGAACAGAATTGACCGCGAACCGTCGTCCAGGCGCACGAACGACGATCCCGGCATGTGGCCGGATGGCGCAAGGCTGGCATCCAGTCCAGGGATCGGCTGCCAGACGCTGGCGTACGGCGTTGTCCGGAACAGCTTGAGGCAGCGAACCGCGTCCTCGCGCGTGTAGAGGGGCAATGCTGGCTTGTGTTTCGAGATGCCATGGCGATTGGCGTACTCGGCCTCTTCCTCGAGCAGGTGACCGCAATCGGGCAGCAGGATCGCGCACAGGTCGCGCGTTGCCTGGGTGCAGTAGACGTTGCCGGCGAAGCCATTGCGCGCCAGCAACGGCAGGTAGCCGCTGTGGTCAATGTGGGCGTGGGTAAGTATGACGGCGCTGATATCGGCCGGATGCACGGGCAAGCGTGCCCAATTGCGCTCGCGCAGCTGCTTGTAGCCCTGGAACAGGCCGCAATCGACGAGCAAATTGGCCTCGCCGTGCCGGATCAGGTACTTCGAGCCGGTTACCGTGTCGGTGGCACCGAGAAATTGCAGGCGCATTCGTGTATTCCTTGACTGCCTCAGTGTCGATCCGTCTCTCGGCGAGAGGCTTGACTTGTGTCAAGCGCTTTGTACCGGCCGGGCTGAGCCACAATCATGCGATGGACCGTGTCGACGCGATCGTGATCGGGGCTGGTGCGGTCGGGTTGGCGATCGGCCGGGCACTCGCACAGGGCGGCCGGGAAACCATCGTGGTCGAGGCACACGCGGCAATTGGCCAGGGCGTCAGTTCGCGCAACAGCGAGGTGATCCACGCCGGACTCTACTATCCCCCCGGTTCGCTCAAGGCCAGGCTCTGTGTTCGGGGCAAGCAGTTGCTCTATAAGTTGTGCGCCACACATGGCGTGAATCACCTCCCATGCGGAAAGCTGGTAGTGGCCAATGGCGCGCAAGAGGTGGTGGCGCTTCAGGGCCTGCAGGAACGTGCGGCCGCCAACGGTGTTCCGGTTCAGTGGCTTGATTCGTCGGCGGCCCTGGTTCTGGAGCCCGCGCTGCAATGCATAGCGGCGCTATGGTCACCGACCACCGGCATTGTGGACAGCCACGGCTTCATGCTTGCCTTGCAAGGCGACCTCGAACGCGCTGGCGGCCTGGTGGCGCTGGGCTCGCCGGTCGAATCAGCCGTTCTGGCGTCCCACGGTGGCCTTCACACCGTCCGTCTTTGCGACAGCACGCTGATCGGCGCGCCGGTGGTGGTCAATTCGGCGTCGCTTCATGCGTGCGCTTTGGCACGTCGATTCGAGGGCCTGGAGGCGCGCTTCGTCCCGCGTGAGTTCGTCGCCAAGGGCAGCTATTTCGCCCTGGCCGGCAAGAACCCTTTCACGCATCTTGTCTATCCTGCGCCGGCCGACGCCTGGCTCGGTGTCCACCTGACCCTGGACCTTGGCGGCCAGGCCCGATTCGGTCCCGATCTGGAATGGCTGGAGGCGGCAGTTCCAGAAGAAATCGACTACACGGTCGATCCGCGCCGGGCAGCCCGCTTCTATGCCGAAGTGCGGCGCTATTGGCCGGGCCTGCCCGACGGCGCATTGACACCCAGCTACAGCGGCGCCCGGCCCAAGATTTACGGCCCCGGCGAGAAGGCGCCGGATTTCCGCGTCGATGGACCCGCGGTGCACGGCGTGCCAGGCCTGGTCAATCTGTTCGGGATCGAATCGCCGGGCCTGACCAGCGCCCTGGCGATTGCCGAGTATGTGCACGACCTGCTTAAGGGCGGCGCACCTCGGGCAGGGCCTTGATCGCGCGGGCCGCCTCGCTGACGAGGTCCGGTCCCCGGTAGATCAGGCCGGTGTAGATCTGCACCACGTCGGCACCCGCCTGAATCTTGCTGACGGCGTCAGCGGCGCTCATGATGCCGCCGACCCCAATGATGGGAAATCCCCCGCCCAGCGCCGCGCGCAGCTGGGCGATGACCCGATTGCTGGCCTGAAGCACCGGCGCGCCGCTGAGGCCGCCCGCCTCTTCGGCGTGCGCCAATCCCTTGACGGCGTCGCGCGCCAGGGTGGTATTGGTAGCCACCACGCCATCCATGCCGTAGCGGCGCAAAGTGGCAGCGATCACGTCGACCTGAGCCTGGTCCAGATCAGGCGCGATCTTGACGAAGATCGGCACCCGGCGGCCGTGCTGCTTCGCCAGCACTTCCCTTCGCCGGGCAATGGCCGAGAGCAATCCGTCGAGAGCCTCGTCGCCCTGCAATGCGCGCAGGTTCTTTGTGTTCGGGCTGGAAATGTTCACCGCGACATAGTCGGCGTGCGGGTAGACGCCGTCCAGGCAAAGCAGGTAGTCATCCGTGGCCTGTTCGATAGGTGTCGCCGCGTTCTTTCCAATGTTCAGGCCCAGGATACGGCCCTTGCGACGGAACGAGGAGCGCTGCACATTGCCAATGAAGGCCTCCAGGCCGTCGTTATTGAAGCCCAGCCGGTTGATCAGGGCCTTGGCCCTGGGCAGGCGGAACAGCCGCGGCTTTGGGTTGCCCGGTTGAGCTTTGGGCGTCACCGTGCCGACTTCGACGAAGCCAAATCCCAGTGCGCCAAGGCCGTCAATGCATCGGGCATTCTTGTCCAGCCCGGCGGCCAGTCCGACGCGATTGGGAAACTTCAGTCCGGCCAGCTCGATCGGGTCATCGATCATGCTGCGGCGATAGGCCCGCTCCAGCGGCGTGCCCTGCAGTCGCGCCAGGGACCGCATGGTCATTTCATGGGCCGTCTCCGGGTCAAGGCCGAACAGGAAAGGCCGGGCGAGTGAGTAGGGAAGCAGGGACATGGAGATAATTGGACGCAACCCAAGGATTGTCGCAAATGACCCAGGACGAACTCAAAGCGCTGGTTGGCCAGGCTGCACTGCAATATGTGGTGGCCGGTGAGATCGTAGGCGTAGGCACCGGCTCGACTGTCAACAAGTTCATCGATGCGCTGGCCTCGATGAGGGACAGCATTCGCGGGGCGGTGTCGAGCTCCAATGCATCGACCCAACGGCTACAGGCGCTCGGGATTCCTGTTTTCGACTCCAACGAGGTGGATGAGCTGTCGGTCTATATCGACGGAGCCGACGAGATCGACGCAAACGGCTATATGGTCAAGGGCGGCGGCGCCGCGCTGACGCGCGAAAAGATCGTGGCAGCGCAGTCGCGGCGCTTTGTCTGCATCGCCGACGAGTCCAAGCTGGTCGAGGTGCTCGGCCGCTTTCCGCTGCCGGTGGAGGTCATCCCGATGGCCGTGCGGCGCCTGAAGCGTCAGTTCGCGGCGCTGGGTGGTGTTGCCAGCTTGCGCCTGAAGAATGGGCAGCCGGTGGTCACCGACAACGGCCAGCACCTGCTGGATGTGACGGGTCTGTCGATCAGCGAGCCACTACGCTTCGAGAGCGAAGTGAACCAGTGGCCCGGCGTCGTGACGGTGGGAGTATTCGCCCATCAGAAGGCCGCTGTGTGCCTGCTGGGCACGGGCGGCGGCGTCAGGACGATCAGCTACTGAAGGGCGGACTAGAAACGGATGCCGCGGGGATTGTCGGGTGCCGCGGGAGCTTCCGACGTGGGCGCCGCCGCGGCAGGGCGCGCTGGAGCCGGCGCAGCGGCCGCCACCGGTCGCACCGGGGGCTGCACCGAGACGAAGGGAGTGGCCGGGGCCTGACGATAGCCTGCCGGCAGCTGCGGAGTCCTGGGATAGCCCGCCGCGTCGAGGAACTGCGTCCACTCGCCCTCGGAGAAGCCGGTCAGCTGCTGGCCTCCGATGGTCATGAACGGCAGCGCATTGCCTCCGCTCAGGCGCTGCAGGGCCTGGATGTCCTCATTGCTGCTGACGCTTTTCTCGCTGAAGGGCACGCCTCGCGCAGCCAGGAAGCTGCGCCCCGCGGCGCAGGGATCGCAGCTTGCTCCGCTGTACAGCGTGACGGGGTAGCGGCCCACTGCCTGCTGCAATTCGAAAGGCAGGGCCGGATTGGCGCCGCCGGGTGTCGCCGCGGCAGCCGAAGCCAATGCAGGGCGCGCCGTGGGATCGAGGGGCGCCTTGTCCGAAAACGTGACACGACCGTCCGGCCCCACGATTCGGTAGATTTGCTGGGCCTGGACCGACGGGGCGAAAGCGGCGCCGGCAAGCGCACCGATCAGGCTGACAGCGAACGACAGGCGATTGAGAAACATAAGTGCACGTATTCCATCGGTGAGTTTTGGTCAGGCCATGCCTTGGTGGCGCAAGAGGGCGTCAAGCGTCGGCTCCCGGCCCCTGAAGGCCTTGAACGACTCCATCGCCGGGCGGCTCCCGCCTGCCTCGAGTATGGCCTGCCGGTATTTTCGCCCGGTTTCGACGCTGGCGGCCCCATCGTTACCCGCGGTTTCCTCGAAGGCGGCATAGGCGTCGGCGCTGAGAACTTCGGCCCACTTGTAGCTGTAGTAGCCCGCGGCGTACCCGCCGGCAAAGATGTGGCTGAAGGTGTGCGCGGTGCGGCTCCACGCGGGTGGCTGCAGGACGGCTACCTCTTCACGCACGCTCGCGAGCAGCGGCATGAAATCCTGTGCCGGGTCGTGCTCGGTGTGAAGCAGCATGTCGAACAGCGCGAACTCGATCTGCCGCAGAGTCTGCAAGCCACTTTGGAAGTTGCGGCCGGCGAGCATCTTGTCGAATAGCTCGCGCGGCAGCGGCGCGCCGCTGTCGACGTGCGCAGTCATGTGACGCAGAACATTCCATTCCCAGCAGAAGTTTTCCATGAACTGGCTGGGCAGCTCGACCGCATCCCATTCGACGCCGCTGATGCCGGACACATCCCTTTCGTTGACCTGCGTGAGCATGTGCTGCAGGCCATGGCCAAACTCATGGAAAAGCGTTGTCACATCATCGTGCGTAAGCAAGGCCGGTTTGCCGTCCACGCCCTCGGCGAAATTGCACACCAGGTGAGCCACCGGTGTCTGCAGCCGTCCATCGTCGGGGCGCAACCAGCGGGCTCGCACATCGTCCATCCAGGCGCCGCCGCGCTTGCCCGTGCGCGCCGATGGGTCCAGGTAAAACTGCCCGACAAGCTCGGTGCCGATCCGGTCGCCCTCGGGGCGCGCACGCTCGATGCGATAAAACTCGACGTCCGGATTCCAGACCGGTGCCGAATCGCGCCGGACCGTCACTTCGAACAGGGTCTCGACGATCTTGAACAGTCCGGCCAACACTTTGGGCGCCGTGAAGTACTGTTTGACCTCCTGCTCGCTGAAGGCATACCGGGCCTCCTTGACCTTCTCGCCGATGTAGGGCCAGTCCCATGCCTGGGGGTCGGCGATGCCAAGGTGCTCCGCGGCGAACGACCGCATGTCGGCGACATCCCTCTGCGCAAACGGTCTCGCCCGCGCGGCCAGATCACGCAGGAACGCGATCACCTGCGCCGGTGATTGCGCCATCTTGGGCACCAGTGAGACTTCGCCGAAACTCGCGTAGCCCAGCAGCCGGGCCTCTTCCTTGCGCAAGGCCATGATTTCGCCGATAAGCGCGCTGTTGTCGAATTTGGCGTCGCCCTGGTCGCTGGCACGGGTGACGTAGGCGCGATACAGCCGTTCCCGCAGGGCCGCGCCATGCGCGAACTGCATCACTGGCAGGTAGCACGGCATCTTCAGGGTCAGCTTGTGGCCGACCTTGCCTTCGGCCTGGGCCGCGGCGCGCGCTGCCTGGATCACATCCTCGGGCACGCCGGCCAGTTCGGGCTCGGTGGCGTAATGCGCATAGGCATCGGTGGCGTCGAGCGCGTTTTCGCTGAACTTCTGGCTCAGCTCGGCCTGGCGCTCCTGAATACGGGAAAACCGGTCCTTTGCCGGGCCGGTGAGTTCGGCGCCGGAGAGCACGAAGTTGCGAATCGCGTTCTTGCGGGCTTGCCGCTGCTCGGCATTGAGTCCATCCGCGTCGATTGCCTTGTACTTCGCGTAGAGGCGCTCGTCTGCACCCAGCCGGGTCCAGAATTCGGTGACTTTTGGCAGTGCCTCGTTGTATGCGGCACGCAACTCGGGCGTGTCGGCCACGGCATTGAGGTGGCTGACCGCTCCCCAGGCCCGGCCGAAACGTTCGCTGGCCGCGTCCAGCACGGTCGATACGGCCGACCACTCGGCGGGGAAGTCGGGCTGAACGACCGTCTCAAGTGCCGTTTCGCTCTGGCTGATCAGCAGATCGATGGCCGGGGCGACGTGGTCTGGATGAATTCGGTCGAACAGGGGCAGGTCATCGAAATCGAGGAGAGGATTGCTCATGCCTCCATTTTGCGACAGCACAGCCCAAATCAAGCACCGCCGACCGCTGCGCCACTCAATTTCGGTGATTCCGGGTCGGCTGGCGCGGTCGAGCCGTCAGGCGGCAGCGCGCTCAGCCGCTTCCAGCGTGTTGACCAACAGCATCGCGCGCGTCATGGGGCCCACGCCGCCCGGAACGGGTGTGATCCAGCCCGCGACCTCCCTGACCCCGGCGAAGTCGACGTCACCGCAGAGCTTGCCTTCATCGTTGCGGTTCATTCCCACGTCGATTACGACAGCGCCGGGTTTGACCATATCGGCGGTGAGTATGTTGCGCTTGCCTACGGCCGCCACAACGACATCTGCCTGGAGCGTCATCGCCTTGAGGTCACGGGTGGCGCTGTGGCATAGGGTCACGGTGGCGTTTTTCTGCAACAGCATCATCGCCATCGGCTTGCCCACGATGTTGCTGCGGCCGATCACGACGGCATGTTTGCCGCGCAGTTCGTACCCGATCGATTCCAGCATTTTCATGCAACCGTAGGGTGTGCACGGCCAGAAACCGGGACGGCCAATCATGAGGGCGCCGGCACTGGCGACGTGAAACCCGTCCACGTCCTTGACTGGCGAGATGGTCTCGATCACCTCATTGGCATCCATGTGACGCGGCAAGGGCAGCTGTACCAGGATCCCATGGATTAACGGGTCGGCATTGAGCGCCCGGATGCGACCGAGCAAGTCGGCCTGCGCCATTGTTGCAGGGTAGCGTTCGAGCAGCGAGTGCAGGCCAGCCTCATGGCTATCGTTGACCTTGTGCTTCACGTACACCTGGCTGGCCGGGTCGTCGCCGACCAGGATCACGGCCAGGCCGGGCGTGATGCCGCGTTGCCTGAGCGCCGCGCTGCGTACTGCTACTTCGGCGCGAATCGTTTTCGAAAGGGCGTTGCCGTCGATCAGGCTGGCTGTCATCGGCGTGCGGTCAGGCCTTCGGCGCGTTCTGCCCCAGCGCGATCTTCAGCAGGTCGGCGACGGTATTGGCGTTGAGCTTTTCCATGATGTTCGCACGGTGTGCCTCCACCGTCTTGATGCTGATGCCCAGATCGTCGGCGATCTGCTTGTTCAGGCGACCCGCGACGATACGCTCGAGCACCTGAGCCTCGCGTGAGGTCAACTTGGACAGCAGGGCTTCGCGGCTGGCCGCGCTCTGGTATTCGGCGAATGCCCCCCGTGCGTGGTCGAGCATGCGCTCAACCAGGCCGACCAGATCGTCTTCATTGAAGGGCTTCTGGATGAAATCCATCGCCCCCTTCTTCATCGTGTTTACCGCCATCGGCACGTCGCCGTGACCGGTGATGAACACGATCGGCAACGGGGACTTGCGCTCGATCAGCCGGTCCTGCAACTCAAGGCCGGTCATGCCGCCCATGCGGATGTCGACAATCAGGCAGGCGACCTCGCGCGGGTCGTAGCGCGACAGGAACGACTCGGCCGCGTCGAAGCAGCGAACCCGGTAATCCTTGCCCTCCAGCAGCCACTGCAGGGAGTCGCGGACGGCCTCGTCGTCATCCACGACGTAGACCGTTCCCTTCTTCGGAATCAAGCTCATGCAGTCACCCCGGTGTCCTTGTTATCTACTACTGAATTTGTAGCGCCAGACACCGGAATCCAGAAGGAAAAACGACATCCAGCCACTTCAGCTCCATTGTAGATGTTCTCCGCCTGCATCCGGCCCTGGTGCGACTCGACGATGGTGCGGCACAGGTTCAGGCCGATTCCCATGCCTTCGACCTTGGTTGAAAAGAAGGCCTCGTACAGGCGCTCCATCACCTCTGGTGACAGGCCCTGGCCCGAATCCAGTACAGAGAACTCGACCACCGGCTGCTCGTTCACGTGACGGGGAATGACGCGCAACTCGACGTTGCGGCGCGATGTGGGCCGGCGCGCATGGTCTATCGATTCGGCGGCGTTCTTGAGCAGATTTACCATGACCTGCTCGATCAGGATCGGGTCAACCATCAGCCGCGGCAGGCGCGCCGCCACATAGTGCGACAAACGCACATTGCGCCGGCGTAGCTCGATTTCGGCCAGTTCCACGGCCTCGCTGACCATGAGGGCAACATCCGACAGCGCCCGGTTGGGTTCGCTGCGTTTGACGAACGAGCGAATGCGCTGGATGATCTGGCCGGCGCGCTGGGCCTGGCGGGCTGTCTTGTCCAGCGCGGCCAGCAGGTCTTCTTCCTTGATCTGCTTGCTGCGGATGCGCGAGACCATGCCATTGCAGTAGTTGTTGATCGCCGTGAGCGGCTGGTTCAACTCGTGCGCCACGCTGGAGGCCATTTCGCCCATTGTGATCAGCCGGCTGGCCGACTGGGCGCGTTCGGCCTGGGCCGCAGATTGTTCTTCGGCGTGGCGGCGCGGCGTGATGTCGGTGGCGATCACCATCTGAGCCAGCCGTCCATCGACCCAGTTGAGGTAGCGGGACCGCACTTCCAGCCACTTGCCCAGCTCGGGCACGAATATCTCGGCGTTTTCTGCCTGGGCCGAGGTGAGCGAACCGGTAGGAAGGCCGACGAAGGAATCGACCTCGTCCAGCGATTCATCGCTTCGCGGCTGATCCGGTACGCCGGCCTGCGCGACCATCTGCAGGTGACCGGCCGTCTGCACACCAAACCACAGGCGGTACAACTTGTTGGCGAACAGCAGTTCCTCGCTACCCAGGGGCGCCACCGATACCGACGCGTCCAGCGCCTCCAGCACAGTCGTAAATCGCTCGTAAGAGGCCGACAGCTGCTCGCGGATGCGGTTGGGCTCGGTGATGTCGGTCATCGACGTCATCCAGCCGGTCTGGTGGCCCCGGGCGTCGATCAAGGGCGAAACGTAGAGCCGCGCATCGAACAGCGAGTTGTCCTTGCGCTTGACGCGGACCTGGAATCCTCCGGGTGTCGTGCGGCCGTTCAGTTCGTCGTCGAGGCGGGCGGCGAGCTGCTCGCGGTCGGCGTCGGGCCAGTAGGGGAAGGGAGGCGTGCGACCCACCAGTTCGCCTTCGCTCCAGCCGGTCATCTGACAGAAAGCCGCGTTGACGTAAGTGATCCGGCCCTGCATGTCCAGAGCGCGCATGCCAGTGAGCATGGAGTTCTCCATGGCGCGGCGGAAGTTGGTCTCGGCCACCAGCGCCTGTTGCGCCTGCATGCGCCGGCGCGTGTGCCGCCAGTTGCCGATCAGCATCCAGGCGGTCATGGCGCTGAGCGCGCCGACCAGCCAGAACAGTCCGCTGCCGATGACGCCCAGCGAGGTGCGATAAGCCTGCGCACGGATGATCAGGCCGTTGCCGACAGGCGAGACCGGCACTTCATACTCGTTCGCCCGGGTGGCCCAGGGCAGCAGGCTGGTTGCCGGGTTGCGCGTGGGTATCGCGTTGCCAGCCAGGACACGGTTCCTGCCGTCGAGCAGCGCCACCGCATACTTGGCGGACACGTCGGCTGGCACTGCATACCGCAGCAATCCATCGATGGAATATTCGGCCAGCACGACGCCATTGAAGCGTCCCTGGTCGGCCAGGGGGATGTGCAACTGCAGCAACCCCGTGCTGTCGGTACCAGCGGCGGGCTGCGAATAGACAGGCTGCTGAAGATCGCGTGCGAGGCTGTAGATGGTTTCGGTCTCACCGATCTTCAGGACCTCGCCGGCCACACGCAAATGTGCGCTGGCCAGGCTGGGCGCGGCGTAACTTGCCTTGATCCGCCGGCGGTCATCGATCCAGGTGACCGCCTGCAGGTCGGGGTACTGGCTGACCATCGATTCGGCCCGGCCCATGAATTCGTCGCTGTCGACTTCCTTGTTGGAAATGTCGCGCGCAATCCGCATCAGTTGTTCCTGCCGTTCCAGCAGCCGTAGCCGGACCCGTTGCTGCGCGTATTCGACGTCGCGTTGGACGGCCTCCTGTTCGCGCTCCATCTCCTCCAGGCGCAGGTAGCCGAAAGCGCAGACGATGGCTGCAAGGAACAGCGCAACGGCCGCCAACGGCGCCAGCATCGCAAAGCGGTCCTGGTGCACAGGTGTCTGGCGCCACCACCAGCGGCGCCAGACACCCGTCGCGGGCGTGACCTCCGGCACTTCGGGAATGTGGGAGGAGTCTTGCATCAAGCGACAGTGTAGGTCCAGTGGTTGGAATCGCCTCGCCAGTCAATACCATAATATGAAATCACAATGCACTATTTGAAATTTCAGAAAATGTATGCGACACTTCGAGCTGGTACGGAGTGGCCGTACTAAATTACGCCAGAACATCAGGAGACAAACATGTCAGCACAGCCCGACAACCTGTTCGGATCGGCCGCCAACGACGCGGATGCGCAGGAGACCCGAGAGTGGATCGACGCGCTATCGGCCGTCATCGACACCGAGGGTAGTGAACGCGGGCATTTCCTGCTCGAACAGCTGCTGGAACAGGCAAGGCAGAAGGGCATCGACCTGCCCTTTTCCGCTACCACCGGCTACGTCAACACCATTGAGACCGACTCCGAGGAGCGGTGCCCGGGCAACCTCGAGATCGAGGAGCGCTTGCGTGCCCATATGCGATGGAACGCCATGGCGATGGTCGTCAAAGCCAACCGCCTGCACCCCGCCGATGGCGGAGACCTCGGCGGGCACATCAGCTCGTTTGCCTCGCTCGCGACCATGTTCGGGGCCGGCTTCAATCACTTCTGGCACGCCGAGAGCGAGAACCACGGCGGCGACTGCCTGTACATCCAGGGTCACAGCTCACCCGGCATCTACGCCCGCGCCTATATGGAAGGCCGCCTGACCGAAGAACAACTGCTGAACTTCCGCCAGGAAGTCGACGGCAAGGGCCTGTCCAGCTACCCGCACCCCAAACTGATGCCCGAGTTCTGGCAGTTCCCGACCGTCTCGATGGGCCTGGGCCCACTGATGGCCATCTACCAGGCCCGGTTCCTGAAGTACCTGCACGCACGTGGCATTGCCAACACGGAAAACCGCAAGGTCTGGGCTTTCCTGGGCGACGGCGAGACCGATGAGGTCGAAAGCCTGGGCGCCATCGGCGTGGCCGCGCGAGAAAAGCTGGACAACCTGATCTTCATCGTCAACTGCAACCTCCAGCGCCTTGACGGCCCGGTGCGCGGCAACGGCAAGATCATCCAGGAACTCGAAGGCGAGTTCCGCGGTGCAGGCTGGAACGTCATCAAGCTGATCTGGGGCAGCTACTGGGATCCGCTGCTGGCGCGCGACAAGGAAGGAATCCTGCGCAAGATCATGATGGATACGCTCGACGGTGACTATCAGGCCATGAAGGCCAATGACGGCGCATTCGTGCGCAAGAACTTCTTCGGCCGCCACCCCAAGGCGCTCGAGATGGTTGCCAAAATGAGCGACGACGACATCTGGCGCCTGCAGCGTGGCGGCCACGACCCGCAGAAGGTTTACGCGGCCTACCACCGCGCAGTGAACCACAAGGGCCAGCCGACGGTGCTGCTGATCAAGACCGTCAAGGGCTTCGGCATGGGCAAGAGCGGCGAGGGCAAGAACACGGCCCACCAGACCAAGAAGCTGACAGACGATGACATCCGGGCTTTCCGCGACCGCTTCAACATCCCGATTCCCGATGAGAAGCTGGCCGAAGTGCCGTTCTACAAGCCCGAGGAACACACGCCCGAGATGCAATACCTGCATGCGCGCCGCAAGGCGCTCGGCGGCTACCTGCCCAAGCGTCGGGCCCGGGCCGACGAACAACTCAAGGTGCCGCCGCTGGAAGCGTTCAAGGCTGTGCTCGATCCGACAGCCGAGGGCCGCGAAATCAGCACCACCCAGGCTTACGTGCGATTCCTCACTGCACTGCTGCGCGACAAGGAACTGGGCCCCCGCGCCGTCCCGATCCTGGTGGACGAAGCGCGAACGTTCGGGATGGAGGGGCTGTTCCGTCAGATCGGCATCTACAACCCACAAGGGCAGCTCTACACACCGCAGGACAAGGACCAGGTGTCCTACTACAAGGAAGACAAGACGGGCCAGATCCTGCAGGAAGGAATCAATGAGGCCGGGGGCATGGCCAGCTGGATCGCCGCGGCGAC
>JANYAN010000237.1 GCA_025361305.1 Burkholderiales bacterium | reverse complement strand
CAACCCGAAAAGGCAGGTCGGGGAAATCCGCGTAAAGTCTTGCCGTGAGCCATACCGCACCCAGCAAAAGCCCGTGGCGCCTGTCGGTCGCCCCGATGATGGGCTGGACGGACTATCGCCGTTGGGCCTGATTTGGTGCGGGTTCCCTGACTTCGGGGACTTTGAATTGCACCGCTGGGTGCAACTGCCGTGCCAGAGCGGGCTTCAGTTGCACCGGATTGACGGGCCGCAATCTCGGCCGCTTCGGCGGCGCGGGCAATCAGGGCAGCGCCAACCAGATCTCATTTCGCCGCATGAACCATGGCGTGAAAGGGGCGTTGTAGCGCGCGAGCACCGGCTCGCCTTGGGTGGTCACGCCCGCGGCAGCCAGGGTCGCCTTCAACTCGGCCAGGTGCTCTTCGTAATTGGCCTGCGACCAGGTGCCCGAGTAGCGAAGGACCGCCCAGGTGGCGGGCGGCACCATCCGCAGTTGCACGCGCGGGTCGATCGGCTCGGGCGCCGTTGCCAGCGTCACCCCCTTCGGCAAGACGAACTGCACCCGCATGCCGCCGGACACAGCGGCTTGCGTCACCGGAGCGGTCATGTCCATGCGCACGGGCGCGGCGCTCTGCGTCACCGGCGCCGTCATCGCGAACTTCTTCTCGCCCTTGTTCTTGCCGAAGATGTAGCCGGCCAAAATGGGAAAGGCCTGGCTGCCGGCGTCCTGCGCCGAGGCGTCCAGCACCACCTCGGCCACGAGGTAGGGCGCGTATTGGCGCACTTCCACTTTGTCGAGCGTCCTGACAATCCCGTAGTCGGGCTCTTCGATGGCGTGACTGAACAGCGGCATGGCAGCGAAAGTGAGAAGCAGGGCGATGCGGAGCATGGGCGGATTGCGCAAACAAGCAGACTATGCCACCAGCGCGCGCCAGCAGCCAGAGTCGTAGCGCGCGAACCCACCCTCGGTGAAGCGCCACAAGTGCAGCCAAGCGTTGTCGAGCAGCTGGCGCACCAGCGGGTTTCCGGCGATCACCCGCTCGATGCTGGCGGCGGGGGCGTCGATCACGACCGTCAGCCGCAGTGGTTCATGCACCCAGCGTACGCCGTCGTGCAGGGACTGGCGTCCCAGCCCGATGCGCAGATCGCCGCCGTTGCCCTCGAACACACCGATTCGGCCACCCACCACGTTGTGCAGCAATTTGTTGCCGCTTCCCAGGTGGCGCGGGTCGCAGGTGGACGCGTGGTACTGCCAGTTGATCCAGTGCGTGACCAGCATAGGCGCTGTCATCAGCAACTCGAGCACGCTGCCATCGGCATCGTTGGCGCAGTCGTAATCGTGCAGGAAGGAGCGCCCGCCCAGCATCGCCCCGCGGCTGCGGGTGCGCGGCGCAATGATGAAGCTTGCGTTGCCCGCGAGGCCCCATTCAGGCCGCGTCTGTGCTCCGTCGTTGGCGCGGCGACGCAGCTGGTCGAGCAGCGCGTCATGGGGCGCGCGTATATCGAGCCCCAGCGTGCCGGCCCGCTCCCGTCGCACCTGGTCCCCGGCATGCGCGAGCACGACCTGCAGCCGTGCCCAGCGCTCCCGGGCGACCTTGTCCAGCAAGTCGAGATCGAGGCCCTCGATCTCGTCGGTCGTGGTGTTGTGCAGCGCCGCGACGAAAGCGGTGCCCGCCGACAGCGAGATCCCGCGCGCGCGTAGTCCGTCGCGCACCACCGGTTCGTTGAGCAGCCACGCTAGCACGCGGGCATTGACCTCGCCCGTCTGCCCGCAGCAGGCGCCGCAGTCCAGCGCGGCGGCCTGCGCGTTGTTTGCGCTCTGGCTGCCGTGGCCCACGAGCAGCACGAGCGGCGCGAAGGCGCGGTCCAGGCCCATCGCGTGCAGGACACCCGCGGCGAGATCGATCCTGGCCCCAATGTCCAAGCCTGTCAGCACTGGCCGGCACACGGACCGGTAGCGCGCAGACAGTCCGGCAGCGTCCACTGTGCGCCGCGAGGCGGCCGACGGGCGTAGCCACTGCGCCAGCCTGCCAAGGTAACCCGCGCCGGCCGCCTCGACGAACGAGAAGGCCGCATTGGGCCACCGGCTTGCGGCGTCCCACTGATTCATCCGCGCGAACCCGCGCAGCCGTTGCCGGCGCGCGGGGTCCTGCAGCGCGTCGCCCGCCGCGCCGAAGTCAGCCTTGCCGGCGGCTATGCGCTCGGTCACTTCCGCTGTGGGTGGCAACAGGCCGGGCAGCTGCGGGCGCCGCGCGGCGGTGGCCAGTGGCGTGTAGGCCACCGGCAGTCCGAAGAAGCCCGCAAAACCGATCGTTTGCACAGCCGGCCAGACGGCCTCGATGGCGCGGCGCAGCGGCTCGCTGCGCACATCGATGCAGAAGGCGGCCTGCACTTCCGGGATGTTTCCCGCCGCGGGCGGCAGCGCTGCGACTGTGGCGAGGCGCCGCGCGAGTTCGCGCTGGTAGCCGATCTCGAAGGCCAGCTGCCAGGCCTCGTCGACGAGCACCGCCTGGCGCACCTGCTGCAGCAGATCCGGTGCACGCTCCCATTCGACTTGCAAGGCGGCGAAGGCGCGGTTCGCGGCGGCGTCATCGCGCACTTCGAGCAGGATCGCGCCCCAGGCGAGACGGATGGCCAGCAGCTCGCGCAGATGCGTGTCGGCGCCACCTTCCAGGCGGGCCTCCCAGCCAAGGTAGGCACACCAGGAGGCCCAACCGTTGACCGTCAGCAGCACGGCCTCAAGGTAGTCGGCCCAAGCTTCCTGCGGCAGGCCAAGGCGGCGCAACACCCAGCCCTCGGCATCCACGCGGGTGGCCGGAAGCGCGGCGAGGCCGCGGGCGATCTCGGGCAGGCCCATCAGCGCCCCGATGCCATGGTCGTGCATCAGCGTGTCGCGCCAGAACGCGTAGAGGCCACCCGCGCGGGCGGGCTGCCAGTCGGCCTGGTGCGCATCGAAGTACGCGGCGCAGACCTGGCTGACCTGGTGGGTGATGGCCTGGCGCCACGACAGGCGCCGCCGGCCCTGCGGGTCGTCGTCAAGCACGTCGATCAGCAACGGCAGGCGCGGTAGCGCGGGCGTTTCGCCGAGCGCTGCCACCGCACGCGCGAAGTCGAGCCCGGTCGCCCCTGCTCCGGGGAGGCGGGCGAGCGCCTGGATGAGGTCGGCCTCGGTAATCCGGCCTGACTGCCACGCCTGGCGCGCCATCTCGCGCGGCGGGAATACGCGCACGCCGCCGAGCACCGCCATGCGCGCGGCCACTTCGCGCACGCTGCGGTCAACGCGCTCCCAGTGCGGGTTGACAGCGATTGCTCGATCGAGCGGCCAGGCCGGTGCGATGGCTCGGCACGCCTGGGCGCAAGCGATTTCGATCTGGCGGTCGATCTGTGCGTCGTCGGGCCTTTGCTGTCCTGGCGCCGACCGCGCGGGCGGCGAGGTGGCAGCGAGCGGGGCGGGGGGCGTGAGCAGGGCGTCCATCGGGGTGCTTCCTGGTAAGTGTTATCCGGTAACCGTGGGCGTCCAGCGGGTTGGCCAAAAGCGCAGCGTTGCGCGGGTCGCGATCTCGTCGATGTAAAAGCCGGCGTAGCTCCAGCGCCGCCACGTGGCCAGCGCATGCGGCCGTGCCTGCAGCAGCGCGAGGCAGACATGGAGCACCGTCATGCCAGCCAGCGCCAACAGACCTGCAGCGTGATCCGGCGCATCGTTGAGGCCGAACGGCAAGGCATGGCCTGCGAGGGCTGCCATGGTCAGTGCAGCCACCATGCCGGCGCCGGCGAGCACGCGGCGGGCGGCCCCGGGGGCTTCGGGCGCAGGGACTGCTGGCCACCACAGCAGCGGCGCCCAGGCCAGCGCCAGCACGCCGCTCCACCACATCGGCCAGGTCGCGACCGGCGCCACGGCGACCAGTGACCCAGCCACCGCTATCGCGACGAGCGGCGCCACTGCCAGACTGAACGGCGCTGGGGCGGCCGGCAGCCGCATCATGCGCAGCCGCGTGTCCTGCACCGCACCGGAAGCGGCGAGGAAGGCGTGCGCCTTGTAGAGCGAATGGCCGATCAGGTGGAGCAGCGCCAGCGTGTACAGGCCAAGGCCGCACTCCAGCACCATGAAGCCCATTTGCGCCGCGGTCGACCACGCCAGGCGCGCCTTGATGCTCACCCGAGTCAGCATCACCAGGCCGGCCAGCAGCGCGGTGGCCAGGCCCAGGCCGACGAGCAGCCAGCGCGCAGCGGGCACGGCCTCGAGCAGTGGCGCGAAGCGGATCAGGACGAAGCCGCCAAGGTTCACCACGCCGGCATGCAGCAGCGCTGAAACGGGGGTCGGCGCCTCCATCACCTGCATCAGCCAGCCATGCACCGGCAACAGTGCGGTGCGCAACACCACCGCCAGCGCGAGGCAGATCGCGCTGACCTGCAGCGCCACCGATGGCCCAACGGCTGCGAGGTGGCGCCACAGGTCGCCGAACGCACCCGAGCCGACCTCGTTCCAGGCCAGTGCAGCCGCGAGGAGGAGCAGCGCGTCGGCCAGTCGGTCGGCCATCCGTTTCTTGTGTGCCGCAAGCAGCGCGAAGGGCCGATCCCGGTAGAAACAAAGCAGGTGTTGCAGGGCAACGCCGACGGCGGCCCACGCAGCGATCAGCACCACCCAGTGGTCGGCCAGTAACAGCAGGTGCACCGCCGCCAGCACGCCGCCGAGCGCCGCCACGTAGCGAGGCTGCGCCGACTCGCCCTGCAGGTAGCGCGACGAGAAGCTGCCGATCACGGTGCCGAGGAACTGCACCACCACCGCCACCCAGGCCCCGGTGAGCGAGACACGCAGACCCGGTGGCAGTGCCGCTGCTACGCCCAGGAGCTGGTAGACGAGGGTCACCACTGCAGCCGCAAGCGCTGCCAGCGCCAATACGCGGAAACGCAGCCATGCAGCATTTCCACCAGGACCGTGCCAAGGCAACAGCGCGACGAGCAGCAGTGCGACAGGCAACAGCGCGAGAGCGGCAGGCAAAGCGGGTGGCATCGGGACTCCTGTTGGAATGGCGCGATGATGCGAGGCGGCATTGATTCTGTAAAATACATTGACAAGAACATATTGATATCAAAAGGAGATTTTATGGAAATCGAGCAACTCAACTTCCACCACCTGTTCTATTTCTGGCGCGTGGCGAAGGTGGGGCACATGACGCGCGCCGCAGAGGAGCTGCACGTGTCGCAATCCGCGCTGTCCAGCCAGATCCGTCAACTCGAGGATCGCCTGGGCGACGCGTTGTTCGAGCGGACCGGCCGGCGCCTGGTGCTGAGCGCGACCGGCCAGCTCGCGCTGTCATACGCCGAGAACATCTTCGGCCTGGGTCAGGAACTGCTTGGCCGGCTTCAGGGCACCAGCGACGGAATGGTGCGCCTGCGCGTGGGCAGCGTCGCGACCTTGTCGCGCAACTACCAGGAGAACTGGATCCGGCCGCTGCTGGCCGACCCGTCGGTGACGTTGTCGCTGGAATCCGGATTGCTCGACGACCTGCTGCACCGCCTGATGCAGCACCAGCTGGATGTGGTACTCGCCAACGACGCTGTGCCTGCCGCCGCGGACCGCCCACTGCACTGCCGCTTCCTTGGCAGCCAGGCGATCTCGCTGGTGGGCCCGGCCCCCATCTGGCGCGGCCGGGCTCTCCGTGTGCCTGAGGATCTCGAGGGGCTTGAGCTTGCGCTGCCCGGTCGGCGCCTTTCGCTGCGCGCGCGGTTCGACGCTCTCTGTGTGACCGCGGGTGTCACGCCCAAGCTGCGTGCCGAGGTGGACGACATGGCGATGCTGCGCCTCGTTGCGCGTGATAGCGGCTGGCTGACTGTGCTGCCCGAGGTCGTCGTGCAGGACGAGCTGCGCGCCGGCGTGCTCGTCGCGGTCGGACGGTCGACACAGCTCCAGGAGAATTTCTACGCGATCACCACGCCGCACCGCCACCGCATCGAGAGACTGGAGCGGCTGCTCGCGGCCTCGCCTGGGTCCGGCGCTGCAGGACCGGCCGTGCGCACACGCAAAAGCGTCTCGGCGAGAAGTCCTGCCGATCGCCGGGCTGGCAGTGCAAAAAAGCCTGCGCGGCCTTGACGCCCGCGCATGCAAGGATGCGTCCGCATCGGCTGCAACCCGCATCGCGTCCCCACACAGATGGCGCCCACCTGCTGCGCTATGCTCGTAAGTCCCTCGCCGGCTGATTCTGTCCTTCGCGTTGGCGGCGGAATGGGTCAGCGCATTGAAGGCAATCCCGCCGCGAACGAGGATTTCAATTTGACGATTCAGCGAGACCTTGGTGAGCACTACGGAAAACGGCAAGCAAGCAGTAGAGCAACGCCGAACCCGGGGCATTGGCGCATGAGCGTCGCCCCGATGATGGACTGGACCGATCGCCATTGCCGCTACTTCCACCGGCTCCTGAGCACCCACGCCTTGCTGTATACCGAAATGCTGACCACCGGGGCGCTGATCCACGGCGACGTGCCGCGGCACCTGGACTTCAACCGGGAAGAGCACCCGGTCGCGTTGCAACTGGGTGGCAGCGACCCGACGGAACTGGCGCATTCCGCCCGTCTGGGCCAACAGTGGGGCTATGACGAAATCAACCTCAACTGCGGCTGCCCTAGCGAGCGCGTGCAGCGGGGCTCTTTCGGCGCCTGCCTGATGGCCGAACCGGCGCTCGTGGCGGATTGCGTGAAGGCCATGGTCGATGCCGTTTCGGTGCCGGTCACTGTCAAGCACCGTATCGGCATCGACAAGACCGAGAGCTATGGGTTCGTCCGCGACTTTGTCGGTGCGGTGAGTGAAGCGGGTTGCAATGTTTTTCTGGTCCATGCGCGCAACGCCTGGCTCAAAGGGTTGTCGCCCAAGGAAAACAGGGAGGTACCGCCGTTGCGCTACGAAGTCGCGCATCGCCTCAAGCACGAATTTCCGCACCTGAGCTTCGCCGTCAACGGCGGCTTCACGACCAGCGCGCAGGTCGAAGAACAGCTTCAGGAACTGGACGGCGTGATGATCGGGCGCGCCGCGTATCACAACCCCTGGTGGCTTGCGTCGTGGGACAGTCTGTACTTCGGTGAACCCGAGACCGGCAAGACACGCGAATCGGTCGAGGCCCTGATGACCGAGTACATGGCGCGCGAGGCCAGCGCCCACGCAACGCCCTGGAGCTCGATCGCCCGCCACATGCTGGGCCTGCGCAACGGCTTGCCAGGGGCGCGGCGCTGGCGCCAGGTCTGGAGCGACCATCGCCTCAGGGACCAGGACCCTCGCGACGTCATGGCGCTGGCGCATGAAGCGGTCGCGCTGCCCGCCTGAGGCCGCGGGATCAGGCGAGCCCTTGCCCGGCCAGATGCTTTAAGCTTAAAATATATAGGCACTCAGCTTTGGAGCCTTCATGAAGATCGTGTGTATCGGCGGCGGCCCGTCCGGGCTGTATTTCGCGCTCCTGATGAAGAAACAGGACCCGACCCACGAGATCAGCGTGGTCGAGCGCAACAAGCCGTACGACACCTTTGGCTGGGGGGTGGTTTTCTCGGACCAGACGCTGGGCAACCTGCAGGCAGCCGATGCCCCCACCGCCGCCCGGATCCTCGGCGCCTTCAACCACTGGGACGACATCGAAGTCAATATCCGCGGCCACAAGGTGCGTTCCGGCGGTCACGGCTTCTGTGGCATCGGCCGCAAGCGCCTGCTGAACATCCTGCAAGAGCGCTGTGAGCAATTGGGCGTCAAGCTGGTCTTCGAGACGGATGTGAAAGGCGACGAAGACTTCCCGGATGCCGACCTGGTCATCGCGAGCGACGGACTGAACAGCCGCATACGCACGAAATACGCCGCTGCGTATCAGCCGGACATCGACTTGCGCAACTGCCGATTCGTCTGGCTGGGCACACACCGGCGCTTCGACGCCTTTACCTTTGCGTTCGAGGAAACGCCATGGGGCTGGTTCCAGGCGCACGCCTACCAGTTCGACGGCGACACCTCGACCTTCATTGTCGAAGCGCCTGAGCAAGTGTGGCTGGCGGCGGGCCTGGACCGGATGGAAAAGGAAGAATCCATCGCATTTTGCGAGAACCTGTTCGCCGCCCATCTGGATGGCCACAAGCTCATGTCCAATGCCACCCACCTGCGAGGTTCAGCGCAGTGGATCAGGTTTCCCCGCGTGGTCTGCGGTGCGTGGGTGCATCACAACGGCACGGCGCCAGTGGTGCTGATGGGAGACGCAGCCCACACCGCGCACTTTTCGATAGGATCCGGCACCAAGTTGGCGCTTGAGGACGCGATCGAGCTGGCGCGTTGCATGGGTGCGGCACCAGACGACCTGACCCAGGCATTGAGCAACTACGAATCTTCACGCAGCGTCGAGGTGCTGAAAATCCAGAATGCGGCGCGCAACTCCACCGAGTGGTTTGAAAACGTGGGCCGCTATGCGCAGTTGCCTGCGGAGCAGTTCGCTTATTCCCTGCTCACACGCAGCCAGCGCATCAGCCACGAGAACCTGCGGCTGCGCGACAAGGGCTACGTCGAGCAGTACGAGGACTGGATGGCCGAACACGCGGGCGTGCAGCGGGCGCCCACCCAGCGTTCGGTGCCCCCGATGTTCACCCCATTCACGGTGCGCGGCGTTACGCTGAAGAACCGCGTCGTGGTTTCGCCGATGGCCCAGTATTCCTGCGTCGATGGCGTTCCGGCCGATTACCACCTGGTGCATCTGGGTGCGCGCGCAATGGGGGGGGCTGGCCTTGTCGTCGCCGAGATGACATGTCCCACTGCCGACGCACGCATCACGCCGGGATGCCCCGGGCTGTGGAACGACGTGCAGCGCGACGGCTGGAAGCGCATTGTCGATTTTGTCCATGGCCAGACCGACGCAAAGATCGCGCTTCAGCTGGGCCACGCCGGTGCCAAGGGATCCACCCGCGTGCCGTGGGACGGAGAGGATCTGCCGTTACCCGGTGACAACTGGCCCCTGGTGTCGGCTTCGCCCCAGCAATACCTGGACGGCGTGAGCGATTGGTCTCGCGCCATGAGCCGCGCCGACATGGACCGGATACGAGACGATTTCGTGCACAGCACCTGCCTGGCGGCCCAGGCCGGGTTCGACTGGCTCGAGTTGCATTGCGCCCACGGTTACCTGTTGTCCAGCTTCATTTCGCCGCTCACCAACCAGCGCACCGACGACTATGGAGGATCGCTGCAGCGAAGGCTGCGCTACCCGCTGGAGGTGTTTGCGGCCATGCGGGCGGCCTGGCCGGCCCATCTGCCCATTTCGGTGCGAATTTCGGCGCACGACTGGGTCGAAGGCGGCATCACGCCCGGTGATGCGGTGGAAATCGCCCGGGCCTTCAAGGCTGCCGGTGCTGACATGATCGATTGTTCATCGGGCCAGGTCAGCAAGGAGCAGAAGCCGGTTTACGGCCGCATGTACCAGACCCCGTTCGCCGACCTCGTTCGCAACGAAGCTGGCATTCCGACCATTGCGGTCGGCGCGATCTTCGAGGCTGACCACGTCAAC
>JANYAN010000212.1 GCA_025361305.1 Burkholderiales bacterium | reverse complement strand
CATGTATCTTTCGTGCCGCCGCCCTGTGACGAGTTGACCACCAGCGACCCTTCCTTGAGCGCCACCCGTGTGAGGCCACCGGGCACCATCTGCACTTCCTTGCCCGACAGCACGAAGGGCCGAAGGTCGATGTGGCGCGGCGCAATGCCGCTTTCGACGAACGTTGGACAGCTCGACAGCGACAGCGTCGGCTGCGCGATGTAGCCGCCCGGATTGGCCTGCACGGCCTTGCGAAAATCTTCGATCTCCTGTGCGGTGGCCGCCGGTCCGACCAGCATGCCGTAGCCACCCGCCCCATGCACTTCCTTGACGACCAGGTCCTTTAGGTTTGCCAAGGTGTACTTCAGGTCGTCCGGATTGCGGCACATGAAGGTCGGCACGTTCTTCAGGATGGGCTCTTCGCCCAGGTAGAACTCGATCATCTTGGGCACGTAGGGGTAGATCGACTTGTCGTCGGCCACACCGGTGCCGATCGCATTGCAGATGCTCACATTGCCGGCGCGGTAGGCGTCCACCAGTCCCTCGCAGCCCAGGGTCGAGCCAGGACGGAATACCGACGGATCAAGAAAATCGTCATCCACCCGGCGGTAGATCACGTCCACGCGCCGCGGCCCCCGGGTGGTACGCATGTAGACGTACTTGTCCTTGACGAACAGGTCCTGGCCCTCGACCAGTTCGATGCCCATCTGCTGTGCAAGGAAGGCATGTTCGAAGTAGGCACTGTTGTACATGCCCGGCGTAAGCACCACCACTGTGGGATCAGGCGCGCCGGGCTGGGCCGAGGCGCGCAGCGTCTCCAGAAGCAGATCCGGGTAATGCATGACCGGGGCAACCCGGTGCGAACTGAAAAGGTCGGGGAACAGCCGCATCATCATCTTGCGGTCTTCCAGCATGTAGCTCACACCGCTGGGTACCCGCAGGTTGTCCTCGAGCACGTAGTACTCGCCCTCGCCCTGCGCGTTCGGCGCGCGCACGATGTCGATGCCCGCGATGTGCGAGTAGATGCGATGCGGCACGTACACGCCCATCATCTCCTTGCGGAACTGGGCGTTGTTGAGGATCTGCTCGGCCGGAATGATTCCGGCCTGGATGATTTCCTGCTCGTGATAGACGTCGTGCAGGAATTTGTTGAGTGCACTGACCCGCTGGACCAGGCCCTGTTCCATGGTCGCCCATTCGTGGGCCGGAATGATCCGCGGAATCAGGTCGAACGGAATCAGCCGTTCGGTGCCCGCGCCTTCCTCATCCTTGGCACCATAGACGGCGAACGTGATGCCGACGCGGCGGAAGATCATTTCCGCTTCTTCGCGTCGGGCGCGCATGCTTTCCTGTGGCTGGCGTTCCAGCCACTGAACATAGGCCTTGTAGTGGTCGCGCACTGCCTGGCCCTGCCATTGCACCTGTCCGCCCTGGGACTGGACCTGCCCCCCTTGCGGCAACTGGGCGCACATCTCATCGAACTTTTGCATGACCTGAACTCCTGACTCCAGCATAGCAAGTTCCGGGCCCCGTGAACTCCATCAGCTGGCTCAAGGCGTGCGATGATGCCAATAGCGGGCCGCGGTTTCGCGCTGGCACTCGACCCCTGCCGGATCAGCGGAGCGCCACCATACGGCGCCACAGTGCGGCGAATCCAGCACTCGCACCTGCCGCTGGCGGTAGCGGGCCATGACGGGCTCGGCCGGGTGTCCGAAACGATTGCGATAGCCGGCCTGCACCAGCGCCAGCGACGGTTGCACGGCGTTCAGGAAAGCCGGGCTCGACGAGGTTTTGCTGCCGTGGTGGGGCACCAGCAGGACGTCGGCCCGCACCGGCGCCTCGCGAGCCAGCAGGGCCGCCTCCTGCGGCTGTTCGATGTCGCCCACCAGCATGGCTGTTTGCCGGCCGTTGGACACCCGCAGCACACAACTCAGTGCATTGGGCTTCCTGGATGCCGACTCATAGTCTGCGGCAAGCGGATGCAGCACATCGAAATCCACGCCGTCCCAGCGCCAGTGCTGGCCGGCTTCGCATCGTGTTGCCCTGCGCAGCGACTGCAGTTCGTGGTCATCCTCGATGGAGCTCAGGAGGGTGGCATTCGGCTGCATGGTCAGCACCGCGGCGGCACCGCCGGTGTGATCGCTGTCCCGGTGGCTCAGGACCAGCGTATCCACCCGCTCGTCCAGGGCGCGCAGCAACGGCACCAGGACCCGGTGGCCGGCATCGCTTTCGCTGCTGTACCGGGGCCCGCTGTCGTAGACCAGCGTATGGGCGGCCGTGCGCACGACAACCGCGTTACCCTGCCCGATATCAGCGGCCAGCAGTTCGTATTCATCGGCAGCCGGCCGCGGCGCCTGCCACAACAGCACCGGTACCAGCAGCGGCAATCCCAGCAGGCGCAGCCCGCGAGGCAGGTTCATCGCCAGCAGCACGCCGCCTGCGACGCCCACCGCGGCGGCCCAGAGCGGTGGCGTGGCGGTGCTGAACGTGGCGAACGGCATGGCGGCAAGCCATTCCAGATACACCTGCAGCGCCGACAATGCCCAGGCGGCCACGTTCCACAGGGGTGGGAGCAACACTCCGGCCATCCCCAGTGGCGTGACGACAAGCGTGACCCAGGGAATCGCCAGCAGGTTGGCGGCCAGGCCGACCACCGAGACCTGGCCAAACAGCAGCAACGTCAATGGGGCCAAGGCCAGCGTCACGATCCACTGCTCGTGCCATACCGCCATCAAGCGGGCCGCAGGCCCTTTCCTGCCGGGAGACGCGCCGCCTGGATCGGCGGCAAACAGGACGCCGACGGCAACGAAGCTCAACCAGAACCCGGCCTGCATCAGGGCCCACGGGTCCACGGTAACCACCGCGGCGCAAGCCAGCAGCCAGACGGCCACCCAGGGCCAGCGCCGGCCGGACAGGCGCAGCAGGCTGACCGTAGTCAGCATGAGTACCGTGCGCTGGGACGGCACACCCCAGCCGCTGAACAGGGCATACGCGGTGGCTACCGCGGCGCCACCGAGCAGCGCGGCATGCGGCGCGGGGAAGGCCAGGCACATGCGCGTGCTGCGCCGCCACAACCAGCCCACGACGAGTGCGGCCGCCCAGGCAAACATCGTCACGTGCAGGCCGGAGATCGACATGAGGTGGGCGACGCCGGTGGCACGAAAGATATCCCAGTCGACCCGGTCGATCGCGTTCTGGTCGCCAACGATCAGTGCCGCCAGCAAACCCGCTGCCTTGCGGTCGGCCACCTGCAGGTAGATGGCCTCGCGCACCGACTGGCGGGCGCGTTCCACCGGATGCTGCCAAGTCTGCGCGATACGCGTCGGCGGCGGATCCTTAGGGCCGTCCCGCACGTAACCCGTGGCGTGCAGCCCTTGCTCCCAAAGCCACAGTTCGTAGTCGAAGCCATGGGGATTCAGCCCACCATGGGGCGCCTTCAGTCGCACCGTGATCTGCCAGCGTTCGCCGGCCCGCAGTTCCGGGGTTTCTCGGCGCTGTTCCAGGCCGGCAATGCTGCCGGCGGCCGGCCCGCCGTACCAGCTCAGGTACAACTCAGGTGGCAGCGCGACCGGTTCTCCTGCCAGGCGGGCCGATTCCACTTCAAGGCGAAACCGCAGGGCTGTTTCGCTGCGCTGCGGCATGGCCCCAACCATGCCGGTTACGGCGACGTCACGGCCTTCCAGCGCCGGCGCCAGGCCTTGAGAAAGGAAGTACCCCGAGCGCAGTCCGCAGCCCCCGAAAGCCAACGCCGCTGCCGCAAACATTGTGGCGCTGGCACGCCAGCCCTCCCCCACCCTTCTGGCCGACGCCAGGCTAACCAGCGCAAGAGCCATCAGGCATAGAACGAGGTAGATCGGCGACGGCCACAGCGTCGGCTGCTGCAGTTGCAGCGCCGAGCCCAACACGATGCCGCTCAAGGCCGGCATGATCCATCCCCCGCCAGCCTGGCTGTTGTTTTGCATGTCCCTCCCCTAACGACCCTGAACGGCACGCTGCCGACATGGCTTGGGACTTGCTAGTATCCACGGCATGTCGATTCATGCAGCGCTCAACCACGTTACCCACTACAAATACGACAGGCCAGTCCTGCTCGGTCCCCAAGTGGTCCGGCTGCGGCCAGCGCCGCATTGCCGCAGCAACATCGTCTCGTATTCGCTCAGGATCGAGCCGGCCGGGCACTTCATCAACTGGCAGCAGGACCCCTTCGCCAACTATCAGGCGCGGCTGGCGTTTCCCGAGCGAACCCGGGAGTTCAAGGTCACGGTCGACCTGGTGGTCGAGATGGCGGTGTACAACCCGTTCGACTTCTTCCTCGAACCGGCGGCAGAGAACTTCCCGTTCAAATACACGCAAGAGCTGCGCCAGGAGCTTGCGCCCTACCTTGTCACCGAGCCGTCGACGCCGTTGCTGGAGAAGTATCTGGCCCGCATCGACCGCACCGAGCGACGCACCATCGACTTCCTGGTGGCGCTTAACCAGCAGGTTGCCAGCGACGTCAGGTACCTGATCCGGATGGAACCAGGCGTCCAGACGCCCGAGGAAACGCTGCGTCTTGCCGCCGGCTCATGCCGCGACTCGGGCTGGCTGCTGGTGCAATTGCTGCGCCACTGCGGGCTGGCGGCGCGCTTCGTCTCGGGCTACCTGATCCAGCTCACGCCCGATGTCAAATCGCTGGACGGCCCCAGCGGAACAACGCATGACTTCACCGACCTGCACGCCTGGTGCGAGGTCTACCTGCCCGGTGCCGGCTGGGTCGGCCTGGACGCCACGTCCGGCCTGCTTGCGGGCGAAGGGCACATCCCGCTGGCATGCACGCCATCGCCCTCGAGCGCCGCGCCGATCGAAGGCGCCGTGGACAAGGCCGAAGTGGATTTCAGCCACCACATGGAAGTCATGCGGATCCATGAGTCGCCACGGGTGACCAAGCCCTACACCGAGGCGCAATGGGCCGAGGTCCTGGCACTGGGCCGGGCCGTCGACCGCGAGCTTGATGAAGGCGACGTCCGCTTGACGATGGGCGGCGAGCCAACCTTCGTCGCGGTGCAGGATCGGGACGCACCCGAGTGGAACACCGACGCGCTGGGCCCGACCAAGCGCGGCTTCGCCACGGCATTGGTGCAAAAGCTGCGCGCCGAGTACGGCCAGGGCGGCTTCGTGCATTTCGGGCAGGGCAAGTGGTACCCGGGCGAGCAATTGCCCCGCTGGGCGCTGTCGATCTACTGGCGCGCCGACGGGAAACCGGCCTGGCTTCGGCCCGAACTGTTCGCCGACGAGCGACAACCTTCACATTACACCGTCGAAGACGCACAGCGTTTCATCGGGCGGCTGGCCCACAGGCTCAAGCTGACCGGCAAGTACATCCGCCCGGGCTACGAAGACGTCTTCTACTACCTGTGGCGCGAGCGGCGGCTGCCGGTCAACGTCGACCCTTTCGACTCGCGACTGGACGACGAAATGGAGCGGGCGCGCCTGCGCCGCGTGTTCGAACAAAAGCTCGATGCCGTTGTCGGCTATGTGCTGCCGCTGCAGGCTGACCCCGGCGAAGGCAAGCCGGCTCTGGCCGGCCCGGTCTGGTCGACCGGTCCCTGGTTCTTCCGCGACGACCGCATGTACCTGGTTCCGGGCGACTCGCCCATGGGACTGCGGCTACCGCTCGATTCGCTGCCCTGGGTCAGCAAGGCCGATTTTCCCTACCTGATCGAGGAGGACTATTACGCCGAGCGTCCACCTCTGCCCCATCCCAGCGACCTGCGGGTCCAATACGCCCTGCACGCCGCGGGTGGCGGGTTTGCCGAGGGCGGTACGGTGGCCTTGCAGGGACAGGAGCCTTTCGGGCCGGCGCCCAAGCGGTTCGCCTCTGCACACGGCCTGACGCGAACGGCACTGTGCGTCGAGGTGCGCGACCCACGCCGCGCCAGCGGGCCCAAGGCCGAAAAGGTCGGCGAGAAATACGGCGTCATCTACGTTTTCATGCCGCCGATGGCGCGGCTGGAAGACTATCTGGATCTGCTCGGCGCGATGGAGGCCACGGCCGGCGAACTGGGCGTGAAGATCGTGCTGGAGGGCTATGCGCCGCCGCGCGATCCGCGCCTCAAGTTGCTGCAAGTCACCCCCGACCCCGGCGTGATCGAGGTCAACATCCACCCGGCGCACAACTGGGACGAGCTGGTTCAGCACACAGAGTTTCTGTACCAGGCGGCGTTCGAAACGCGCCTGTCGGCCGAGAAATTCATGACCGACGGCCGCCACACCGGCACCGGCGGGGGTAACCACTTCGTGCTGGGCGGTGCCACGCCCGCTGATTCGCCTTTCCTGCGCCGGCCTGAGCTGCTTGCGAGCCTGCTGCTGTACTGGCACAACCACCCGTCTCTGAGCTACCTGTTCAGCGGCATGTTCATTGGCCCGACCAGCCAGGCACCGCGCGTGGACGAAGCGCGCAACGACCAGTTGTACGAGCTTGAAATCGCGTTGCGCCAGATTGGGCGCAGCCGCGGATTGCACGGCGAGGACATGCCGCCGTGGCTGGTGGACCGCACGTTGCGCAACGTCCTGGTCGACGTCACAGGCAACACCCACCGCAGCGAGTTCTGCATCGACAAGCTGTATTCGCCCGACAGCAGCACCGGCCGGCTCGGCTTGCTGGAACTGCGTGCCTTCGAGATGCCGCCCCATGCGCGCATGAGCATCGCGCAGCAATTGCTGATCCGGGCGCTGGTCGCGCGCTTCTGGAAGGCGTCTTACACGGCACCCATCACCCGCTGGGGTACGCAACTGCACGACCGCTTCCTGCTGCCCACCTTCGTGCGGCAAGACCTGGAAGATGTACTGGCAGAAATGCGCCAGGCCGGTTATCCGTTCGATGCGGCCTGGTTCGCGCCCCACTTCGAGTTCCGCTTCCCGCTGGTGGGCGAGGTGCGCTCGCGCGGCGTCGAGCTGACGCTGCGTAACGCGCTGGAGCCCTGGCATGTGATGGGAGAGGAAGGCGCAACGGGCGGCACGGTGCGCTATGTCGATTCGTCGCTTGAGCGCATCGAGGTGCGCGTGACCGGCATGAACGAAAGCCGGCATGTGATCACCGTGAACGGCCAGGCGCTGCCGATGCAGAGCACGGGCACCGCCGGGGAGTTCGTGGCCGGTGTCCGCTACAAGGCCTGGGCACCGCCGTCGGCCCTGCATCCCACCATCGGCGTCCATGTGCCCCTGACCTTTGACATCGTCGACACCTGGATGGACCGCTCTTTGGGCGGCTGCCAGTACCACGTGGCCCACCCCGGCGGGCGCAACTACGACACCTTCCCGGTCAACTCCTATGAGGCCGAAAGCCGGCGCATGGGCCGGTTCTTCCGCATGGGCCACACACCGGGCCGGCTGCATGTGCCGCCAGCCACCATCAATGTGGCAGGCAGCCGGGAATTCCCCTTCACACTCGATTTGCGCAACCCTGCCGACGACTGAACCGCGGCAGGCGCCCGCACGGCGTGATCAGCAGCCGGACTGAATACCCAGCTTGCGCATGATGGTCTCCATCAGGCACCACTTCGTGAGAGCGCTTTGCAGCAGATTGGCGCCGACAAAAGCCGTGAATGCCAGCCACCAGCCGCTGACGAAAAGGGGACTGCCCGGCACACCCAGTGCCAGGGACAGAAGAATGAATGTGCCTGCGACGAGACGGGTGATTTGCCATGAAGTCATGTTGACGCTCCTTGAAGTTGAACGAGTGAAGAATCGGCGCCCGGGCCCGGATCGGCCTGCCCGGTGATGGAAGCCAGCCGGTTGCGGTAGGCGACGTAGTACAGGATCGGGATCACCACCAGCGTCAGCAAGGTGGAGACGACGATGCCGAAGATCAGCGAGATCGCCAGCCCGTTGAAGATCGGGTCGTCCAGGATGAAGAAGGCGCCCAGCATCGCAGCGAGCCCCGTCAGTGCGATGGGTTGAGCACGGGTGACGGCCGAGTTCACGATGGCCCGGTCTAAAGCCACACCCTGGCGCACCTGCAGGTTGATGAAGTCCACAAGCAGGATCGAATTGCGCACGATGATGCCGGCCAGCGCGATCATGCCGATCATGCTGGTCGCGGTGTATTGCGCACCCATGATTGCGTGGCCCGGCATCACGCCGATGATCGTCAGGGGTATCGGCGCCATGATGACCAGTGGCGTCAGGTAAGAGCCGAACTGCGCCACCACCAGCAGGTAGATCAGGACCAGCCCCACGGCATAGGCGGCCCCCATGTCGCGGAAGGTCTCGTAGGTGATCTGCGATTCGCCGTCCCACTTGATCGCGTAGTCGCGCAGGGCATCCTGCGGCTGGTGAATGAAGTACTCCACCAGCGTGCCAGCGCCCGGTGTGGCGATCTTTGCCAGTTCGCCGCGCATTGAGAACACGCCGTACAGCGGGCTGTCGAGTTTGCCCGCCATGTCGCCGACAACAAAATTCACCGGGAGCAGGTCCTTGTGAAAGACCGGCTGTTCCTGGACGGTGTCGCTTGCCGTGACCAGTTCGCGGATCGGCACCAGCTTGCCCTGGGCGCTGCGAACTGCGAGCTGCAGCAGGGTATTGACATCGCCATGGCTTTCGGGCGGCAACTGCAACGTGGCTGCCGCCGGGTACTTAGTCTCGTCGTGCAGATAGGCCGTGGCTTCGCCGGCCAGGCCGGCGCGAAGCGTGGTCACGATCGCCTGTTGCTGAACACCCAGCATCGCTGCCTTGCGGCGGTCGACCAGCAGCAGAGTGCGGGGTGCAGTGGCAATGCTGCTGTCGTCCACGTCGACAACGCCCGGCGTCTTCTCGAATATCGCGCGCACGGCCTTGGCCACCTGCTGGCGCCCCTCGGCCTGCGGGCCGTAGACCTCGGCCACGATCGGCGCCATCACCGGTGGCCCTGGCGGGACCTCGACCAGCTTCACGTTGGCGCCGAATCGCTTGCCGATCTCCTGAAGTTCGGGGCGAATTCGGGCCGCGATCGCGTGGCTCTGTGAACTGCGCCGATGCTTGCCCTGAAGGTTGACCTGCAGGTCGCCCACCTCGCCGCCCGCACGCAGGTAGTACTGCCGCACCAGGCCATTGAAGTTGATTGGCGCTGCCGTGCCGGCGTAGGCCTGGTAGTCTGTCACTTCCGGTACGGTGGCGAGGTATCCGCCCAGCGCATGAAGCGCCGCCGCGGTTTGCTCGAGCGGCGTTCCCGCCGGCATGTCGACAATTACCTGGAATTCCGACTTGTTGTCGAAGGGCAGCATCTTGAGGAGCACCAGCCCGGTAGCCGGCAGCACCAGCGAGAGCACGATCAGCACTGCGATTCCGATTCCCAGCCAGCCGCGATGCCGTGCACCGCGCACCGGGTCAAGCAACGGCCTGAACAGGCGCTGGAACAGCGGATCCAGACGGCGAGCAAGGCCGTTCACGCCGTTGGCGCTGGCATGCGGCGGCATGGCCTTCAACCCCAGGCGTGCCATCCAGGGTGTGACGACAAAGGCGATCGCCAGCGACAGCAGCATGCCCATGCTGGCGTTGATGGGGATCGGGCTCATGTAGGGGCCCATCAGACCCGACACGAAGGCCATCGGCAGCAGTGCAGCAATCACTGTCAGCGTGGCCAGGATGGTGGGGCCGCCGACCTCGTCCACGGCTGCGGGAATGATCTGCGCCAGCGGCAGATCCGGCGCCAGTTGCTGGTGGCGATGGATGTTTTCCACGACGACGATCGCATCATCGACCAGGATGCCGATCGAGAAGATCAGCGCGAATAGCGAGACCCGGTTCAGCGTGAAGCCCCAGGCCCAGGAGGCAAAGAGCGTCACCATGAGCGTGAGAATCACGGCGCTGCCGACGATGGCGGCCTCGCGCCGACCCAGCGCCACGAACACCAGCGCGACCACTGACGCAGTGGCGAACAGCAGCTTCTGGATCAGCTTGTGCGCCTTGTCGTCGGCCGTGGCGCCGTAGTTTCGGGTCTGCGCGACTTCGACGTCGGCCGGGATCACGGTGTTGCGAAGCAATTCGATGCGGCGCGTCACGGCGTTGGCAACGTCGATCGCGTTCTCGCCGGGTTTCTTGGTGATCGAGAGCGTGACCGCGGGGTATTCGGCAGCGGCGGCGCCGTCCTTGCCCGCAACGCCGTGCCAGACGTAGTGGCTCGCGGGCAGCGAGCCATCGCGCACCTGCGCCACATCACGGAGGAAGACCGGCTTGCCCGCGCGCGCACCGACCACCAGGTCGCCCACTTCGCTGGCCTGGCGCAGGAACGGACCGGACTCTATCGCCACGGCCCGGTTGCCGGTAATCAACTCGCCCACAGGCAGGCCAAGATTGGCTGACTGAAGTGCCGTACGAATGTCGGAAACTGTGACGTCGTTGCCCGCCATGCGCGCCGGGTCGATCTCGACCATCACGGCACGACCTGGTCCGCCGAGGGTCACGACCTCCCGGGTTCCGGCTACGCGCTTGAGTTCGCTCTCGACACTGTGGGCCACGCGCTCCAGGTCGTACGCGCCAGTGGCCGCATTCCTGCTGAACAGCGTGAGCGTAACAATCGGCACATCGTCGATGCCCTTGGGCTTGATGATGGGTTCGAGCACGCCCAGGCCCTTGGGCAGCCAGTCGGCGTGGGAATTGACCGTGTCGTAGAGCCGCACCAGCGCCTCGGTGCGCGGTACGCCGACCTTGAACTGCACGGTGATCACCGCAAGTCCCGGTCGCGAAACCGACATGACGTGGTCCACGCCGGAGATCTGTGCCAGCACCTGCTCTGCGGGGCCGGCCACCATCTGCTCGACGTCGCGCACGGCTGCGCCTGGAAACGGGATCAGCACGTTCGCCATCGTGACATTGATCTGCGGTTCTTCCTCGCGCGGCGTCACCAGCACGGCGAATGCGCCCAGCAGCAACCCAAGTAACGCCAGCAGCGGCGTGATGCGCGCGTGCTGGAAGTAGGCTGCGATCCGGCCCGAAATGCCGAGTGCCGGTGGTGAGTCGTGGGGCATTGCCGCGATCTCAGTGGGTGCGCGCGGCAGCCTGGGGATCTGTGACCACGCGTTCACCCGGCATCAGCCCCGACAGAATCTCCACCCGCTCGCCGTCGCCGCGTCCCAGGCGCACCTGGCGCAGCACCGGGCGCCCGTTCGAGTCGAGTACATAGAGTCCGGTCATCTCGGCGCGACGCACTACAGCCAGCAGCGGCACCGACACACTGACCGAGACTGGAACGACAGCAGCCACCGGCAGCCAGAGCCGCGCAAACATGCCGGGTGCAACGCCGCCCATCCCCAGGGGCAAGTCCGCGCGCAGTTGCACCGTGTGCGTTGTTGCGTCCGCGGTCGGCAGCACCTGAGCGCGCAGGGGCGTCGGCCACTGCCTGTCTGCAGGAAGGCCTGGCAGCTCGGCGCGGGGCAGCGTGTCAGGCGCCAGCCGTCCGGCCACGCTCAGCGGGAGCGCGGCCGTGATCCGCATCGCGGCCGGGTCGTATAGGGTCAACAGTGGCCGACCGGGGACGGCCATATCACCGAGCGCGACGGGTACTTCGGCAATTATTCCGGCGTACGGCGCGCGAACGACGGCGAAGCCGGCTTCGGTCCACGCCGCGCCGGCCTGGGCCTGGTGGGAAGCGAATTGCGCTTGAGCGGCCTTGAATTCGGATTCGGCCCGCTCCAGCGCAGCCTGGCTGATGTAGTTCTTCTGGAATAGTTGCTTCTGGCGCTCGTGGTCGCGGCTGGCCAGGTCGAGCGACGCCCGCGCGGCGCGTACCTGGGCATCGCCGGCAGCGGCGTTCTGGATGGCGGCCCGTGCGTCAAGGCGCATCAGCAGTTGCCCAGCCTTGACCCGGTCGCCCACCTTGACATCAAGTTGAACCACCGCCCCCGGGACTTGCGCGGCGATTACCGTCTGGCGCACCGCCTCGACGACCCCGTCGAACCCTGACTGGCCGGCGTTTGCTACCGTGCGTGCCGGCACCGCAGCCAGTTCCGCTGCGGTCGCGCCGGGCGTCAGCGCCCCTGCGCAGAGCGACACGGCGACAGCAATGATGACTGGGTTAATCTTGAGCATATGGATCTTGACTGGCGGCAATGATGTTATTATTTGCGCAATTAGTTAAATAGTCAAGTGCGCAATGGCATCCATCCACGAACAAACCGGGGCGAAGGCATGAACGCGCTCGCAGATCATTCAATCCATCCGGGCATGCAGGCGCTCGGCGACGACGCGCTGGTGCACGTTGCGGCCTACTTCCAGGCGCTGGCCGAGCCGACCCGGCTGCAAATCCTCAACCTGCTGCGCCAACAGGAGCGCAGCGTGGGCGAACTGGCCCAGTTGTGCGGGTGCAGCGCTGCCAATGCGTCGCGTCACCTGGCGCTGCTGACGCAGCATGGGCTGGTCTCGCGCGAAAGCCGTGGGAACAGTGCCTACTACCGGATCGCCGACCCTGCTGTCTATGAACTGTGCGATCTGGTATGCGGCAACATCGCACGGGGGCTGGAACGCGGCGCCCAGGCGCGCGCCGCGTTCGCCGCCCCCATCACGCGCAGGGTCCGATCGAAGTAGACCAGCACAACAAATTGAATCCGGATTAAGCTCTCAACCCGGATCCTGGAGGCACCCATGACATCAAGACGAGTTTTCATCTCAATGGCCGCCATTGGCGCGGCTTCACTGCTTGGCGCCACCACCGTGCTGGCCCAGACGTCGCCGCCCAAGAGCAAGGCCGTGTTTCAGGTCAGCGACGCGGACCCGCAGAAGTGGAATCTGACTCTCAATAACGTGAGGAACGTATCGGACGATCTGGGCGCCGAGGCCGTTGAACTCGAGATCGTCGTCTATGGCCCGGGCATCGGCATGCTCAAGGCAGATTCGCCGGTTGGCAAGCGGGTGGCAGAGGCGCTCAAGAACGGCGTCAAGGTCGTGGCCTGCGAAAACACCATGAAGGGCCAGCACCTGGTCTATGGCGACATGCTGCCAAACATTGGCTATGTCCCGGCGGGCGTCGTGGAACTGATGGTCAAGCAGCGCGAGGGCTACGCGTACATTCGACCCTGACCCCAGGCAGGCACCACCTCACGGCGCCTTGAGCGTTCCGGTCGCAAGGTCGCCCCGTGTGGCGGCGGGCGCAGTGTCCAGGATGCGGTCCGTCAGACCCGCGCCTGCCCACATGCCTGCCAGCGTGATCCAGGCTGTCAGCGCAAAGATGGCGCCGCCCGACATGCCCGCACCGACAGCGCAACCACCGGCCAGCATCGAACCGAATCCCATCAGGATCGCGCCGACGATGTACCGGCGCATGCTGTATCCGTCACTGAAGCCCTCCAGCCTGAGTTCGCCGTGTAGCGCCGCGCCCAGAAATGCGCCCGAAAATACACCGGGAAGGAGCCCGAAATCGAAGCCGATGGGCGGCGTCGGTGCGGCCAGCACCCGCATCAGCCACTCGGCAGAGGGACCGCTGAAGGTCAGGCCCTGCGTTTGCACGACCTGGAACGAGTTGCGCGACACCAGGTAAGTAAAGTACCAGCCGGCTGCCACCGTCAGGCCCGTGCCGATACCGCCAATCCAGACCCAGAGACTGCGCCGCTGCCGCGTCGCGAAATAGAACGCCGCTGCCAGCCATGCCAGCCCCGCGGCCAGCCCGCCCTGGGGTCCGACACCCAACAGCGCGAGCAGGTCGCGCGGGGCGCCACCCTCCACGGTCCACGCGCTGCTGATCGTGTTGCGCAGGGGCGCCAGGGCGCCGGACAGCGCCGACTGGGCTGTCACAGCGAAGATGAGCCCGGACAACAGGGCACGCAGGTTGCCGGCGGCCGAAAGCACCAGCAGTCGGCTGGCGCAGCCCCGCGTCATGATCATCCCGGCGCCGAACAGGAGCCCACCCACCAGCGCGCCCGACAAGGTGCCGCGCGCGGCAATTTGTCGCGCGGTGCCGACGTTCAGCGCGCCGGTCAGGATCAGCAATTGCACGCCCACGACCGCGGCCGAAAACGCCAGGAGCCAGACCGACAACCTTTCACCGAAGCGCCGGTGCCAGAACTCGATGACAGCGGCACGCAGGCAAAAGCGCGACCTCTGTGCAAGAAAACCGAACAGCGCGCCAATGGCAAAGCCGCCCAGTGCCAGCACATTGCCGTCGCCGAAGGTCTCGAGCGCGCTCACCAGATTCAACGGCGACTCCAATAGTTAACTCGATGCTTATATATCTTAGAGCGAATCAAGAGCCATTCCCTTGACGCGGGTCAAACGCAGGTGGACGCCTAGAATTCCGCGATGACCGCTGCCGAACTGGGATCACTGACGAATCAGGTGCTATGGGCCTCTTTCCTTGTTTCCATGGCCCTGGGAGCCCTGGTTCAGCGGACGGGTTTTTGCACGATGGGCGCCGTCAGCGACGTCGTGACCATGGGCGACTGGACACGCATGCGTCAGTGGGGGCTGGCGGCCGGCGTTGCCATCCTCGGCTTTGGCGTGCTGTCATGGACCGGCCTGGTCAATCCCGACAAGACGCTTTATTCGTCCACCCGCTTCCTGTGGCTGTCGGCACTCGCGGGAGGAGCTATCTTCGGCTTCGGCATGGTGCTCTCGTCCGGATGTGCCAGCAAGGCACTGGTGCGCATCGGTGGGGGAAACCTCAAGTCGCTGGTCGTCACCATTGTCCTTGGCGTGGCGGCGTTCGCAACTCTCAAAGGCCTGACCGCCGTCTGGCGGACCGCGACCGTGGACCGGATTGCGCAAGACTTCGGGGTCAACGCCAACCTGTCTTCATGGGCAGCGGCAGCGGCATCGCTCGAGCCACGGCTGGCCGGCATGCTGGCCGCGCTGATCGTCGGTGGTGCGCTGATCGCGTGGGCGCTCGCAGGTCGCGAGTTCGCCAGGGCTCCCAATCTGCTGGCCGGCCTGGGCATTGGCGCAGCGGTGACTGCCATGTGGTGGGTCAGTGGCCACATGGGTTACCTGAGCGAGCACCCCGAGACCTTGCAGGAGACGTATCTGGCGACC
>JANYAN010000207.1 GCA_025361305.1 Burkholderiales bacterium | reverse complement strand
TGCGCGGCTGAAGGTCCTGTTCGACGGTATCGCCGAAGTGCGCTCGCGTTACCAGCCCGACGTCGCGGCGGTGGAGATCGTGTTCGTGAATGTCAATCCGCAGGCTACCCTGCTGCTCGGCCAGGCTCGTGGCGCCTGCATCACGGCGTTGGTGGCTTGCGATCTGGCCGTGGTGGAATACAGTGCCCTGCAGATGAAAAAGGCGGTGGCTGGACACGGCAAGGCGGCCAAAGCCCAGGTGCAGGAGATGGTGCGCCGCCTGCTTCGCCTACCCGGCCTGCCTGGCAAGGATGCGGCCGATGCCTTGGGTCTGGCCATCACCCATGCCCACGCCGCCCAGTCGATGGAACGCATCGCGCGGGCGTCGACCCTGGCGAGACGTTCCACCGGTATGTATCGCGGCGGTCGGATGTCGTGATGCCGGGAGGCTAGGCCAGACGCTCGAGGATCAGCACCAGGAAGAATCCGAAAGCGGCCAGAAGAGTCCACTTGAGGGTGACCAGCCCAAAGCGCCGGAAGCGCGCCTGGCCAGTCCCCGCATAGAACGCGAACGAAACGCCTGCGGCAAGCAGGAGCAACAGGATCGCCCAGCGAAATAGCAGCATCGGCCGGCTACCAGGCGCGCGCGGGACGGGCAAAGCCGGACGGCGCGAGCTTTTCGTCTTCGAATGTCACGATTTCGCATGCGCCGGGGCTTTTAAGCAGTTCACGCAACAGGCGGTTGTTCATCGCGTGGCCCGACCGGAACGCGCTGTAAGAGGCCAGCAGCGGCTTGCCCAACAGGTACAAGTCGCCCATCGCATCGAGGATCTTGTGCTTAACGATTTCATCGTCGTAGCGCAGTCCCTCGGCATTGAGAACACGGTAGTCGTCCATCACGATGACGTTGTCCAGGCCGCCACCCAGGCCTAGTCCACTGGCCCGCAACGCCTCGACGTCTTTGGTGAAGCCGAAGGTGCGGGCACGCGCGATGTCGCGCACATAGGAATCGGAACTCAGGTCGAACTCCACCCGCTGGCCGGTGGAATCCACCACGCGGTGGGCAAAGTCGATCTCGAAACTCAGCTTGTAGCCGTGGAAAGGTTCCAGCCTCGCCCACTTGAGCGCGTCGCCGGCGCCCTCGCGTACCTCGACCGGCTGCATGACCCGGATGAAGCGGCGCGGCGCATCCTGCATCTCGATGCCTGCGCTTTGCAGCAGGAACACGAACGAGGCCGACGAGCCGTCCAGGATGGGAACCTCGTCGCCCGTGATGTCGACGTAAAGGTTGTCAAGTCCGAGGCCCGCACAGGCCGACATCAGATGCTCGACCGTGTGCACCTTGGCGCCGCCGTTGGAGATGGTCGAGGCCATGCGGGTGTCTGTCACCGCCTGCGCCGACACGGGTATGTCCACCGGCAGCGGCAGGTCGATCCGGCGGAACACGATGCCCGTGTCGGGTTGCGCGGGCCGCAGTGTCAGTTCGACACGCTGACCGCTATGCAGGCCGACGCCGACCGCCCGGGTCAGGGATTTGAGGGTTCGTTGTTGCAGCACGTCCTGATTTTACGTAATCGCATGCACTACGGCCTTTGGCATTGCCAATAGCCTCGATAGCCGCCTCACAGATAAAACGGGGTGGGCCGTGCCTGCGACCCACCCCAAAGACCCCCTGGAGAACTCCTTGGATATTGTTGTATTGCTCAGTCAGCTTGCTTGCGCAGGAACGCGGGGATCTCGAAATCGTCCATCCCGCCCGACGACAGCGCATCGACCTTGGCCGCCGCCTGGGTGCGGTTCGTGCGCCAGACGCTGGGCACGGCCATGCTGCCGTAGTCGGGATTCGAGGACGGGCCATTGGCAGCGATCGTCGCGCCCGGTCCTGCGACGGCGTTGTTGCCAGCGGGCACGTTGAACGGGACGTTGTCGGTACCGGTGCGCAGTACCTGCAGCGGCGGAGCCGTGCGGCGTACACCATGTCGCGACAAGCCGGTGGCGACCACAGTGACACGGACCTCGTCGCCGAGGTTGTCGTCGTAGGCTGTCCCGTAGATCACGTGCGCATCGGCCGATGCGTAGGCGCGGATCGTGTTCATGGCGAGCTTGGATTCGGACAGCTTCAGGCTTCCCTTGGCGGCTGTGATCAGTACCAGCACGCCCTTGGCGCCAGACAGGTCGATCCCCTCGAGCAGCGGGCAGGCCACGGCTTGCTCGGCCGCGATGCGAGCGCGATCCGGCCCGTCGGCCACGGCCGTCCCCATCATCGCCTTGCCCGGCTCGCCCATCACCGTGCGCACATCCTCGAAGTCGACGTTCACATGGCCGGGCACGTTGATGATCTCGGCGATGCCGCCAACGGCGTTCTTGAGCACGTCGTTGGCATGGGCAAAGGCCTCATCCTGGGTGATGTCGTCGCCCAGAACGTCGAGCAGCTTTTCGTTGAGCACCACGATCAGCGAATCCACGTTGGCCTCCAGTTCGGCCAGGCCCGTGTCGGCGTTGGTCATGCGGCGCCCACCCTCCCAGTCGAACGGCTTGGTAACGACACCCACGGTAAGAATGCCCATTTCCTTGGCCACGCGGGCAATCACAGGCGCGGCGCCGGTACCGGTGCCCCCGCCCATCCCGGCCGTAATGAACAACATGTGGGCACCCGCGATGGCGTCCCGGATGTCCTGCACGGCGGCCTCGGCGGCTTCGCGGCCCTTTTCCGGCTTGCTTCCCGCGCCCAGGCCGCTCTGTCCCAGCTGGATGGTTTTGTGAGCCGCACTACGGGACAACGCCTGCGCATCGGTGTTGGCGCAGATGAATTCCACGCCCTGGACAGCGCGTTCGATCATGTGCTCGACCGCGTTGCCACCGCCGCCCCCGACGCCGATCACCTTGATCTGGGTGCCCAGATTGAACTCTTCGACCTCAATCATTTCGATGCTCATGTTTTCTCTCCTGAATTTCCGTGTTTGCAGTTGCCGTTGATTCGATTGTTGTTGGATAGCAGAACGTTCACGAAGGCGGATCCGTGCACCGCCATCGATTTCGTCTTGGTCGATGGCTTGGCACGGCACGAATCCTTGAACGCATGGGTCTGCCCGAATTTCGATCTGCCATCAGAAATTCCCCACGATGAAATCCTTGAAGCGGCCGAAGGCCGTCTTCATCGATCCGTTTTTCTGCGCCACCTTGAAGCCGCGCAGCCGTGCCAGCCGCGCCTCTTCCAGCAAACCCATCACCGTGGCGGCGCGCGGTTGCGCCACCATGTCCGACAGTGCGCTGGCGTACTTGGGGATGCCGCGGCGCACCGGCTTGAGGAAGATGTCCTCGCCCAGTTCGACCATGCCCGGCATGACGCAGCTGCCGCCTGTGAGCACGATGCCCGATGACAGCACCTCCTCATAACCCGACTCGCGGATGACCTGCAGCACCAGCGAAAAGATTTCCTCGATGCGTGGCTCGATGACACCGGCCAGCGCCTGCTTGCTCAGCATCCGCGGGCTTCGGTCGCCCAGCCCCGGCACCTCGACCTGCTGGTCCGGATCGGCCAGCAGCTGCTTGGCGTACCCGCTTTCGACCTTGATGTCCTCCGCGTCCTTGGTAGGGGTGCGCAGCGCCATCGCGATGTCGCTGGTGATCAGGTCGCCGGCGATCGGGATCACCGCGGTATGGCGGATCGCGCCGTTGGTGAAGATCGCCACATCGGTGGTGCCCGCGCCGATATCCACCAGCGCGACCCCCAGCTCCCGTTCGTCATCCGTCAGCACCGAGAGGC
>JANYAN010000199.1 GCA_025361305.1 Burkholderiales bacterium | reverse complement strand
CTGCGTCAGCTCAGCTTCCTGTTCATCCGTCAGTTCAATCGCCGGGGCAACTCGCAATTGCTCTCTCCAATGCACACCGTAGTAGAGCATTGGATGCAAACAATTCACTTAAGTTCCCTCAAGAATCAAACACTACACTAGATGTACGAATGACACTCTCCGCCATACCACTAGCATTCATGCGGGTATTCGGACCGTTCAGGCTATCTACCCGCCTTGCATCCCGCCAATCCAACGAGCCACTGAGACGCTGAACCTGCATCGGGAGATACAGCCATGGACGAACGCCCGCTTGTGCAGCTGAACCCCCCTCAGGTTGACTAAGGTGAGCGCAACCTCGGTGCGATGGCCGGCGTCGCGTTGACGATACGTGCCAACTGGCGGTCCACGAGATGATTGCCATCAGCCAACATGACTTTGCGTCTGGTCGTGTTCAGAACGGGTAGCAGCATCGAGCGCTGGGCCCGGTAGATCAACCACGACTCGACGACTCGTATCGCGCGTTCAGCAAGTCATCGATCCGTGTACAGTCAGGCCCGATGCGTCCAGTGGCACATCGCTCTCACCGTTCGGAGTCCATGCCTTGGTTGCTGCCAATCTGCCTGATACCCAGTTTGCCCGATCCGGCTCTGTGCACATCGCCTACCAGGTCATGGGAGAGGGCCCCATCGACGTCATCCTCGTGCCGGGGTCGGTGTCACAGGTGGAGTTCATGCATGAGCTCCCGGGCTACACCGATTTCCTGCGCCGCCTGGCTACCTATGCGCGGGTGATCACCTTCGACAAGCGCGGTCAGGGGCTATCAGACCGCATGCAAGGCCTGGCATCGCTTGAAGTGCGCATGGACGACGTGCGAGCGGTGATGGATTGCGTAGGGTCCACTTCTGCGGCCCTGATAGGGTTTTCCGAAGGCTGCGCTATGAGCGCCCTACTGGCGGCATCGGCGCCCGACCGCATCTCGCATCTAGTGATGTTCGGCGGCTTTTCGCGCTTTGCCGACTTGATGGCCTCCCCCGGCGGGACCGAACGCCTCGAAAAGCGCCTCGCACTGTGGGGCCAGGGCTGGATGATGCACCAGGTCATTGCCAGCGAACGGACGAATGCCGACTTCCAGCGGCTGTTTGCCCGGTTTGAACGGCTCTCGGCCAGTCCAGGGGACTACAGGGCGTTTGTCGGCATGAACATGCAGATCGATGTGGCAGACATCCTACCCTCCATCCGCATCCCTACTCTGGTCCTGCATCGGCTCGACGATGCCCTGGTTCCCGTGGCGCTCGGACGCCGGCTGGCCAGTGCGATTCCGCAGGCTGGACTCATCGAGTACCCGGGCACCGATCATGCCTTCTGGTGCGGTGAGGTCGAGAAACTCCATGCCGATCTGGAGGAGTTCCTGACGGGCACCCGGCCGGAGTCCACCGAATACCTGGAGCGCGTCTTGGCCACGGTGCTCTTCACCGACATTGTTGACTCGACACGGCGCGCCACGGAAATGGGCGACGCCGCATGGCGGCGGGTGCTCGACAGCCACGACATGCTCGCCCGCGAGTGGGTGCAGCGGAACCGCGGCCTGCTGGTCAAATCCACTGGGGACGGCATCCTGGCGCGATTTGACGGGCCGGCGCGGGCGGTCCGATGCGCCCTAGGCTTGAGTGCGGCGCTGAGCGCGCGGGGCATTGCCATTCGCGCGGGTGTGCATACCGGTGAAGTCGAGCTTCGAGGTGACGATATTGGCGGCATCGCCGTGCACGCGGCGGCGCGCGTCATGGCGCAGGCACAAGCCGCGGAGGTCATGGTGTCGCGGGTGGTAACGGATCTGGTCGCAGGCGCGGGGCTTTCGTTCCAACCGAGGGGACGTCATGCGCTCAAGGGCCTTCCAAGCGAGTGGGAGCTGTATTCGGCCGAGGCATAGCTAGTTCACTGAATCAATGAGATTGCTTGTAATCCGTCGCTTCGGATTTTGGTACTTCCATCGAATGGGCCTGGAGTGTTTGTTGTGCTCACGGATGTAGCGCATGATTTTCTTGTCCAGATCCTTGGCGCTGGGGCGAGGTCGGGAGTCGGGCGGCCAGACCGACCAGCCGTCGAGAGACGCAGCCGCCCCTGGCTGGTCAGTACGCGAGCGTGAAGTGGCCGGACGAGCCGTTGTACACGAGCAGGCCGCGGTCGAGGATGTCGCGGCCAATAAAGCCGTCGATGTTCTGGCCAGCAAACGAGCTGGCCATCACTGGGATTGCTTCAACGAACCAACCGTTCCCGACCCCTGCGCCTGGCACGTACACCATTAGGTCGTACTGGAACATGGGGACTGCAGTTCCCGCCGTTGACGGTGTGGGGCACAACACGGTGCCTGTTGCCGACAGTCCTAGCGGCTGAATCAGTCTTGGGTCGACGGCCGTCAGTGAGGCGCCCGTATCCACGAGGAACGAGCCTTGGATCGCTGGGGGCACGGCGGCTCCGGCTACTTTGAGCGCCTGCTGAAGTGGGACACTTGGGCCCACCCAGACGATGACGATAGGGCCGCTCGGACTATTCGAGAGCGTTATGCTTGGCATGGAACCAGGTCGCGCGTGAAGAACGCGACCTGTTCGGCCGGCGCAATCTGCTTCACCAGAAACGGCTCGAGTTTGAAGTCTGCGTACCCGCGCTTGACGGCGTCCTGGTATGAATCGAAGGTATCGACCACGTCATCGTTCTTGATGAGGGCGTACTTACCCAACTGGGGTAGCAGTGTCGGCAGCAGCCGGTTGTACGCGGCGACTTCACGCTCGAGGGCGGCCATGGGTTCACTCCTAGGCTGCGGCGGGGGTTTGCCACAGTTGCAAGTCATTCTGCCACGCGAGCCGTGAGCACTCCAGCGGTGGTAACAAGAAGCCCGCGGCGGAATCGGATTCCACGCCGATGCGTCGCAGTTCAGCCACATCCAAGGCCTGAAACCCGATACCGCTGGCTACATGGTGGCTACATGACCCTTCTCCCGGAAAGGTCTGCTGCGTTTCTGATAGCACCAAACCCACATGGGTATTGGTAGGACGTACAAGATTCGAACTTGTGACCAACGGATTAAAAGTCCGCTGCTCTACCAACTGAGCTAACGTCCCACGCCTCGTTGCCGGGCGCGCTGGGAACGCCTCGGCAAAGCCTGTAATTGTAACGTGGCTTAGGGCGGTGTCCGGACGGCCAGGCGGTCCAGGACCCAGCCGGCCGCGCATTGGCCGAAGGTGGCTGTCACGCTGACGACCGAGCCGTAGCCGTGGCAATTGAGCGAACCGTCCCCCTCAAGCTCGCACGACGCCTCTGGCGGCGCGACAGCTTCGCGGCTGAAGACGCAGGCCACACCGATCTTCTTGCCCTCGCGGGGCGCGTCGTGGCCCTTTCGTAGCCGATAACGCAGCTGCGCCAGCAATGGATCGTGCGTGGCCATGGCCAGATCATCTATGTCCACTTTGTGGGCCAGCCGCTTGCCGCCGGCAGCACCCACGGATATGAACAGGGTTTTCGTCTCCACGGCCCAGGCAGCCATGGCGGTTTTGGCAAGAACCTGGTCGCAGGCGTCGATGACTGCGCCCACACCGGCCGGCAACAGTTGCGGCCAGTTACCTGGCGCGACGAACTCCTCGATGGCATGCACTGTGCACGCGGGGTGGATCTGGGCAATCCGCTCGCGCATGGCCAGCACCTTGGCCTGGCCCAAGGTGTCTTCCAGCGCGAGGACCTGCCGGTTGATGTTGGATTCGGCTACATGGTCCAGATCGATCAGCGTCAGCTCGCCAACGCCGCTGCGCGCCAGCGCCTCGGCGGCCCACGAGCCGACACCGCCCAGGCCGATCACGGCCACATGCGCGCTGCGGATTGCGGCCGCGCCGGACACGCCGTACAGCCGCTGCAGACCGCCGAAGCGGCGCTCCAGATCGGGCTCGGGGCTCACTTCAGCGCAGCCGGGTAAGCCGTTCGCGTGCGGCACTCGCCGCTTCGGACTGGGGATAGGTCTTGACCAACTCGTCCAGCGTCTTGCGCGCGCCGGCATTGTCTTTCAGCTCTATCTGACAGTTGGCGACGGACAGCATCGCTTCGGCCGCGCGCGGGTGGTCGGGTGCCTGCGCCAGCAAGGTACGGAAATTCGCGATGGCACCGCGGTAGTCGCGATTGGCGTACTGCGAGTTGCCAAGCCAGAACAAGGCCGTCGGCCGGAATCCGCTTTGCGGGTAGCCTTTGATGAAGCCGGCAAATGCGGCCTGCGCCGCCGGAAAGTCGCCTTTGCGGAAGATGGCCAGCGCGGCTTCGAAATCCCGCGTTTCGGCCGGCTCGGCGATGAACTCGCGGCCGTCCAGTGTCACCTTGGCCGGCTCGAACTTGCGCAGGCGCTCTTCCATGCCTTGAGCCATGTCCTTCTGTTTGCGCTGCACCTCGGCCAGATCGCGCGCCATCTGCTCATCCTGGCCCCGCAGCCGCGCGATTTCGCCGCGCAAGGCCTCGATCTGGGCTTGCTGGTCCAGCAGGCCGCGGCGCAGCTGGGAGATGTCGTCATTCGCCTTGCGCAGGTCGTCGGCCTGGCGCTCGATCGTCTGGCGCTGGGTTTCGGCACGCTGGCGCAGTTCCAGGATGGCGCGGCGTGCCTCGTCATCTTCGAACAAGGCGGCCGAAGCCGTCGAGCCCATCAGGGCAAAAGCCGCGGCCAGCGCAACGGCGCCCCAGGCGCGCGCGCTGCGCGAAGCGAAGAGCGAAAAATCAGGCATCAGCGGTAGACGATCTCGGCGCGGCGATTCTGGGCCCAAGCGGCCTCGTCACCACCCGAAACTGCAGGTTTTTCCTTGCCGAAGCTCACG
>JANYAN010000158.1 GCA_025361305.1 Burkholderiales bacterium | reverse complement strand
TGCACGAGTACTCGTCCATCGACGGCGTCCAGGAAGACGTAGTCAGCATCCTGCTGAACCTCAAGGGCGTGGTTTTCAAGCTGCACAACCGCGACGAAGTCACCCTGTCCCTGCGCAAGGACGGCGACGGCGTCGTCACGGCCGCCGACATCCAGACGCCGCACGACGTCGAGATCATCAATCCCGACCATGTGATTGCCCATCTGTCGCAAGGCGGCAAGATCGACATGCAGATCAAGGTCGAAAAGGGCCGTGGCTATGTGCCCGGCACGATGCGCCGCTACGCAGACGAGCCAACCAAGTCGATTGGCCGGATCGTGCTGGACGCGTCCTTCTCGCCCGTCAAGCGCGTCAGCTACACGGTCGAAAGCGCTCGCGTCGAGCAGCGCACCGACCTGGACAAGCTGGTGGTCGAGATCGAAACCAACGGCGCCATCACGGCCGAAGACGCAGTGCGCGCCTCGGCCAAGATCCTGGTTGAGCAGCTGGCGGTGTTCGCCCAGCTCGAGGGCAGCGAACTGGCCGCATTTGACCAGCCGGTGCAGCGCAGCTCGCAGCAGTTCGACCCGATCCTGTTGCGTCCGGTGGACGAACTGGAACTGACGGTGCGCTCGGCCAACTGCCTGAAGGCCGAAAACATCTACTACATCGGCGACCTGATCCAGCGCACCGAAAACGAATTGCTCAAGACCCCTAATCTGGGTCGCAAGTCGCTCAATGAAATCAAGGAAGTTCTTGCCTCGCGTGGGCTCACGCTCGGCATGAAACTGGAAAGCTGGCCCCCGGCAGGGCTGGATAAAAGGTAATTTGCGGGACAGACCAAGATTTGCGCCGCGAATTTGCTCTGTCCCCAACTGATTAGATCTCTGTGTGCACCAAGTAGTACCTGATACGGCTATTTGCAAATAAGGAAAGGAAAACACCATGCGTCACGGCCACGGCCTTCGTAAACTCAATCGCACGAGCGAGCACCGCCTCGCCATGCTGCGCAACATGATGAACTCGCTGCTCCAGCACGAAGTCATCAAGACCACGGTCCCCAAGGCCAAGGAACTGCGTCGCGTCGTCGAACCCATGATCACGCTGGCCAAGGAGCCAACGCTGGCGAACCGGCGCCTGGCATTCGACCGCCTGCGGGATCGCGACATCGTGACCAAGCTGTTCGCCGAACTCGGCCCGCGCTACAAGGCTCGGCCAGGCGGCTACACCCGCATCCTGAAGATGGGCTATCGGGTGGGCGACAACGCGCCGATGGCGCTGGTGGAACTGGTTGATCGCCCCGTTGCGGCTGACCAGGGCGATGTCCCTACTGCAGAATAACCCGGCAGACGGCGCTATAATCACCACAATGACGCGCGATGGAGCAGCCTGGTAGCTCGTTGGGCTCATAACCCAAAGGTCGCAAGTTCAAATCTTGCTCGCGCAACCAAAACGGTAGCAGTCTCAAGCTACATGCAAATGCCCACCTCGCGTGGGCATTTGTGTTTCTGCGGTGCCGCTAGTGGTTTGCCCCGATGGCGGGCACCGCGTGCAATGCCGAAACTGCCCAAGCGTCGCGAGTTCGGCGATCCTTGCGCGGGCATCACACGACGGCGGGCAATCCTCTTCCCGCGACCTTCAGGAAACGACTTGTATGGCCAGCGTCACGATCCAGGCGGTGAAGAAGAACTTCGGCGAAGTTCCTGTGCTGCACGGCGTGGACATCGACATTCCCGACGGTTCCTTCACCGTGCTCGTGGGCCCATCGGGCTGCGGCAAGTCGACTCTGCTTCGCATGATCGCCGGGCTCGAGCAGATCAGCGGCGGTGAGATCCGGATCGGCGACAAGCGTGTCAATGACCTGCCACCCAAGGCCCGCGACATCGCGATGGTGTTCCAGAACTACGCGCTGTATCCGCACATGACGGTGCGTGAAAACATGGCGTTTTCGCTTGAACTGGCCAAGCAGGACAAAGGCACGATTGAATCCAAGGTGGCGCGCGCCGCCGAAATCCTGGGCCTTGGCGCATTGATGGAGCGCTATCCGCGCCAGCTCTCGGGGGGCCAGCGGCAGCGCGTGGCGATGGGGCGGGCCATCGTGCGCGACCCCCAGGTGTTCCTGTTCGACGAGCCGCTGTCCAACCTAGACGCCAAGTTGCGTGTGGCGATGCGCAGCGAAATCAAGGAACTGCACCAGCGGCTCAAGACCACCTCGATCTACGTCACCCACGACCAGATTGAAGCCATGACGATGGGCGACAAGATTGTCGTGATGCGCGACGGCCGCATTGAGCAGACCGGCAGTCCACTGGACCTGTACGACCATCCGGCCAACCAGTTTGTAGCTGGCTTCATCGGCTCGCCCGCGATGAACTTCCTGCCCGGTACGCTGCGCCGCGCGGGGGCGGCGGCCTATATCGAGTTGAGCGACAGAACGCATCTGGACGCGCCGCCACGCATCGGCGGCATCGACGGCCAGCCGATCATCTTCGGTACGCGGCCTGAGCACCTGACACTGGCCGACGGCGGCGGCATTCCGGCGCGGGTCGTCGTGATGGAGCCCACGGGCATGGACACCTTTGTCGCCTGCCGCCACGAGGGTGTCGACCTGTCGGCCGTATTCCGGGAACGCCACGACTTTACCCCGGGCACCACGCTCCACCTGCTGCCTGACCTGCAGCGGGCCCACCTTTTCGACGCCGGCACCGGCCAACGCCTCGCGGCCTGAGCCGGGCCATCCATTTCACCCGTCCCTGCGCAATACTGATCACAGAAGGAGACAGACCATGACCAAGTTCAATCGCCGCAAATTCCTGGAGGGCTCGGCCGGCGTGGCCGCCGCCGCCACACTGGG
>JANYAN010000133.1 GCA_025361305.1 Burkholderiales bacterium | reverse complement strand
GCGCAGCACGATGTCCACTTCATGCGGGTGGACATGTTCGACGTTATGCGACGAATACAGTGCGTCCATGCTGGCCGAGGCCACGGGCGACATGTCGAGCATCGAGGCCACGATGTCGGGTTTGGCGTCCGGGTTAATGTCCAGCCGGACTTCCTCCCACTCTGGACCGTGGAAATAGCGAGGGGCCGATTTGAGGGTGGCGGCGCCACAGCCGACATGCAGGGCTTTGCGGTGGGTCATGCTTGAGGGGCAGGTTGGGGAAGGGGTTGGGAGCTGGCGGCAGCCCGGGCGGGCTGTTGGGGCGCGGCGCCGCGGCTTGTTTCGAGCAGGCGCCGCCGGTCGGCGCGGCTCAGATGCTCCAGATCGGGCTTGCGGCCCTGGCTGACAGCTTCTATCAGCGCGAGCTGGCGTGGCAGGCATACGCGGCGCAAGTCATAGCGTTGGACAACGGTACGGCGGGCCGCCTCGCGCAGGGGCTTGTATTCAGCCTGGCGGGCCAGGCCATCGACCATGGCGTCCGTGATGCCTTCGATGTCAAAGAAATCGACCAGCAGGCCGTTGCGGCCGTGTTCGATCACCTCTTGCACGGGCGCCGTGCGTGAGCCCAGCACCAGGGCGCCAGCGCTCATCGCCTCCAGCATGCTCCAGCTCAATACGAAGGGGTAAGTCAGGTAGACATGCAGGCTGGAGATCTGCAGCAGCGGCACGAAGGTGGTGTAGGGCACGTTGCCCAGAAAATGCACCCGGTTCATGTCCAGCCGGTCGGCCACTTCCTTCAGGAAGCGGACCTTGAAGCTCACCCCGTCCACTGGCTTTGCGCCGTAGCTGGTCTGATCGCCGCCCACGATCACCACGTGGGCGTTGGGGCGTTCGCGCAATAGCCGCGGCAAGGCCCGCATGAACACGTGGTAGCCACGATAGGGCTCAAGGTTGCGGTTGACGAAGGTGATCACCTCCATACCGCTGCGCAACTCAAGCCCGCTGGACAACCGGGCGGCCAAGTCAGTGCGCGGGACGATGGCGTCGGTGTCGACACCGTCGTGCACGACGCTGAGCCTGTCGCGGAACATCGCCGGATGGGTGGATTTCTGGAACTGCGTCGGGCAGACGCCCCAATCGGCGTTCTCGAGCGACATCAGGTTGACGGCATTCTTGGCGCGGGTGCGCCAGGCGTTGAATTCGGGCTCGGGAAATTCGGGGTCGAAACCGGCGTCGAAGCCGTGCGGCTGGTAATAGAACTCGAACAGGCTGAGCAGGCGCGCCTTGGGCCAAACGTCCTTGAGGAACAGCGCCTCGCCCCAACCCGGATGGGCGCAGATCAGGTCCGGCGCAAAGTCGTGCTTGTCGCGCAGCTGGACGGCGGCGCGGGCGGCCGCTTCGCCACGGATCACCTTGGTTTCGGTGTCGGCCGCCCATGGATGTACGTCACGGGCGGTGCCGCGTGCAATCTTGTAGACCACGTTGCGCACGCCCGGCAGCCGGTTGGTGGGCCCGAGCGACAGCGAAAGAACCTCGTTGCCCGGCTGGGCCGCGAGAATAGGCGCCAGGTGCTTGTATTGCCCGGGGAAGTTCTGGTGGACGAAGAGGGTGCGCATGGGCCTTGGAAGCGTTCGGGCAAAATGTGATTTTAAACGGGGTGGTCAAGCACCCGGAGAACGACGAGCCCATGAGCATTGAACTAACGCCGGTAACGGCACAGCAATTCGCCGGCAAGAGCTGGCAGCGTGCCGCCGACCTGGCCTTCGCCACCGACCGCCACATGGAGGTCGTGGTGCTGGCCGAACTGGCCAAAGCCACCACGGGCCTGCCGCTGGCGTTTTCCGATTCGCCCGATGGCCCTGCGCTGATGGGTGTCATGGGGCTTCGGCCCGGCGTCAACCTGCTGATTGCTCCGAACCGCCAGTGGATGGGGCCGTACCTGCCCGCCGCACTGCGCAGCCATCCGTTTCACCTGGCCAAGCCGGCGGGAGCTGCGGATCCGATCTTGTGCTTCGATACGGGCAGCGGGCTGTTGCGTGAGGCCGGCCAGGGCGAGGCATTCTTTGACGCCGATGGCAAGATGTCGTCGGCTGTGCTGGAAGTCGTCAAATTTCTCTCGCAGGTTGAGCAGAGTCGGCGTCGTACCATGGAGGCGGCCGCGGATTTGGCAAAGGCCGGGCTGCTCGTCCCCTGGCCGATCAACTGGGAATTGGAAGGCAAGCGTATCCAGGTCCAGGGGCTGAAACGGGTGGACGAGGCCGCATTGTTGGCTCTTGCCGAGAATGACTTCCTGGGACTGCGGCAGAATGCAGCGCTGACCGTGGCCTATGCTCAGATGTTCTCCATGAACCTGATGCCGGCCCTGGTCGTGCAGGCGCAGAAGTCACTCAAGGCGCCCGGTGGGGGGCTGGATGTCTCGCGCCTGCAAGGCATGGGAATCTCCACGGAAGACGGCCTCTTCAAGTTCGACTGAATCGCGCGGCCGGTGCGGCTTGACCAGCACTGCGGTTTTGAGTTATCCTATATGAAGTCTCCTATATGAAACTTTAAATAACCGCCTGCTTGCCTGTGTCTGTGCCTCTATCCGTCAGCCTGACGACCAACGCCGAACAGGCAACGCGACTGCGAGAGCTGCAGTTAGCGTTCACTCAAGTGTGCAATGCCCTATCGCCCGTGGTGCGCGATACCCGGTGCTGGAACCGGGTTGCGTTGCACCACATGACGTACCGCAGCCTGCGCGAGAAGTTTCCGCAGATGGGCTCGCAGATGATCTGCAATGCGATCTATTCGGTTTCGCGGACCTGCCGACTGGTGTACCAGTCCCCGACCAGCCCGTTCAACCTGAGCCGCCTGGGTGCGAAGCCGCTGCCCCTGATCCAGTTCGCGCCCGCATCGCCGGTCTATTTCGACCGCCACACTCTGAGCCTGAAGGACGGGCACCTGTCAATGTTCACGCTCGATGGCCGCATGCGCTTCGACCTGAATGTGGCGTCGGCGGACGAGCGCCGGTTCCACGAGGA
>JANYAN010000085.1 GCA_025361305.1 Burkholderiales bacterium | reverse complement strand
ACCTGGCGCCGCCGCTGGTGGCGCACGTGAGGCGTCTGCTGCTGGAGCATCTGCATGATCACTACGCGCTCTACGGAGAGTTCACAGGCGTGCGCAGCGCCCGAAAGCACATCGGCTGGTACACCCGCGCGTTGCCTGGCGGCGAGGCGTTCCGCGCGCAAATGAACCTCATCGAGGACGCCGGCGCGCAGTGCCGCGCGGTGATGGATTATTTCGACGAACTGGGCGTGAGGATGGACCGCATGCCGTCCACGCCACCGGGCCTGCATGACAATGGGGAAACGGCGGTGGAGACCCACATGGGGATGCAATGAGCAAGAAGCACATCGAAGAATGCGTGCGCACCAGCCTGGAGGGCTACTTCCGTGACCTGCGCGGCATCGAGCCTGATGGCATGTATGACATGCTCGTCAAAGTGGTGGAAAAGCCGCTGTTGGAGGTCGTCATGGACAAGGCCGAACAGAACCAGTCCAGGGCGGCCGAATGGCTGGGCCTGAACCGCAATACATTGCGCAAGAAACTCGCCGAACACAAGCTCCTCAAGTAGCTCTGGCCTCAACCAAGAACATGCAAGCACTCATTTCCGTATCAGACAAGACCGGCATCGTCGACTTCGCGCAGGCGCTGCACGCGCTGGGCATCCGGTTGATCTCCACCGGCGGCACGGCCAGGCTGCTGGCCGACCACGGCCTGCCGGTCACCGAGGTCGCCGAACTGACGGCCTTTCCCGAAATGCTGGATGGCCGGGTCAAGACCCTGCACCCCAAGGTGCATGGCGGGCTGCTGGCGCGGCGCGACCTGCCCGAGCACATGGCGGCGCTTCGGCGCCACAACATCGCAGCCATCGACCTGCTGGTGGTCAATCTGTACCCATTCGAGGCAACTGTGGCCCGGGCCGGCTGCACGCTGGAAGAGGCAATCGAGAACATCGACATCGGCGGCCCCGCCATGGTGCGCAGCGGCGCGAAGAACTGGAAGGACGTGGGCGTCGTCACCGACGCGTCGCAATACGAAACAGTGCTGACCGAACTCGGGAGCGCCGGCCAGCTCAGCGACAAGACCCGGTTCGTGCTGGCCGTGGCGGCGTTCAACCGCATCAGTAACTACGACGCGGCAATCAGCGACTACCTTTCGCGTTTCCGCGACGACGGCAGCCAGACGCTATTTGCCGGCCAGTCCAATGGACGTTTCATCAAGCTGCAGGATCTGCGCTACGGCGAGAACCCGCATCAGCAGGCCGCGTTCTACCGCGACCTCCATCCGGCGCCGGGTTCCCTGGTGACGGCCAGGCAGCTGCAGGGCAAGGAGCTCTCCTACAACAACATCGCCGACGCCGACGCGGCGTGGGAATGTGTCAAGAGTTTCGACACGACGGCCTGCGTGATCGTCAAGCATGCCAACCCCTGTGGCGTGGCCATCGGCAACGATCCGCTCGAGGCGTACAGCAAGGCGCTCAAGACCGACCCCACATCGGCCTTCGGCGGCATCATCGCGTTCAACCGCACCGTCGACGGCGCGACCGCGCAGGCCGTGAGCCGTCAGTTCGTCGAGGTGCTGATGGCACCGGAGTTCAGCGCCGATGCGCTTGAGGCGCTCAAGGGCAAGGTCAATGTGCGCATCCTGCAGCTCGCCCTGCCGCCAGGCGGACCGACCGACTGGGACAACGGGCGCAACGCCGTTGACGTCAAGCGGGTGGGCTCCGGGCTGCTGATGCAGACAGCCGACAACCGAGAAATGACACTGAAGGAACTGAAGGTGGTCACGCGGGTACAGCCAACGCCGCAGCAGCTGAGCGACCTGCTGTTCGCCTGGAAGGTGGCCAAGTTCGTCAAGTCCAATGCCATCGTCTTCTGCAAGGATGGTATGACCATGGGCGTGGGGGCAGGCCAGATGAGCCGGCTCGACTCAGCACGCATCGCCAGCATCAAGGCTGAGCATGCGGGCCTGTCGCTGCAAGCCACGGCGGCGGCGAGCGATGCCTTCTTCCCGTTTCGCGACGGCCTCGATGTCATCGTCGACGCCGGAGCCACCTGCGTGATCCAGCCTGGCGGCAGCATGCGCGATGCCGAAGTGATCGCCGCGGCCGACGAACGCGGCGTGGCGATGGTGTTCACGGGCGTGCGCCATTTCCGGCACTGAAAAAGCTGTCATTGCGGGCTCGACCCGCAATCCTCGGTCGCGCACCCGCTTGCCGTGCCAGCCATGCCGGACCGAGAACATCGATTCCGGATCAAGCCCGGGATGACATTTCCCGAAACACCGCCCTCGCCGCCGCAACAGTCTCGGCAACATCATCTTCCGTGTGCGCCGAACTGACGAAGCCCGCTTCGTACAACGCCGGGGCGATGTAAATGCCGCGGTCCAGCAGGCCGTGGAAAAGCTGGTTGAACCTGGCGCCGTCGCTCTTCATCACCTGCAGGTAGTTTTGCGGTAACTCTGGCAGCAGGAAGAACCCGAACATGCCGCCCTGGCAGTCGCCGCTGAAACCAATGCCCTCGGCCGTTGCCGCTGCCTGCAGGCCGTCGATCAGGGACTGCGTCCTGGTGGCCAGTGCGTCGAAGAAACCAGGTTTGCGGATCTCGCGCAGCGTGGCCAGGCCGCACGCGGTGGCCACGGGGTTGCCAGAGAGCGTGCCAGCCTGGTAGACCGGGCCGAGGGGCGCGAGTTGCTCCATCACGCTGCGCGGTCCGCCGAACGCGGCGAGCGGCATGCCCCCGCCGATCACCTTGCCCAGCACCGACAGATCGGGTGCGAAGCCGGGAATCGCCGCGGCGTACACGCTTTGCGCGCCGCCCAGTGCAACGCGAAAACCGGTCATCACTTCGTCGAAGACCAGCAGTGCGCCATGCTGTGTGCACAGCTCGCGGCACCGGCGCATGAAAGGGACGGAGGCCCGCACGAAATTCATGTTCCCCGCGATGGGCTCGATGATCAGGCACGCCAGCTCGGGGCCATGCAATGCGAACGCCTCTTCCAGCTGGGCGACGTTGTTGTATTCCAGGACCAGCGTGTGCTGCACCACTTCGGGCGGTACGCCGGCACTGGTCGGGTTGCCGAACGTGGCCAGCCCGGATCCAGCCTTGACCAGCAGGGCGTCGGCGTGGCCGTGATAGCAGCCCTCGAACTTGATCAGCTTGCTGCGGCCGGTAGCGCCGCGCGCCAGGCGAATGGCACTCATCGCCGCTTCGGTGCCGGAACTGACCAGGCGAACCATTTCCATCCCGGGCCGCAGGGCAATGATTTCTTCGGCCAGTTCGATCTCGCGTTCGGTGGGAGCCCCGTAGGAAAAGCCCTCGAGCACTGCTTGTTGTACGGCTTGCACCACGGCCGGGTGGCCGTGGCCCAGGATCATCGGGCCCCACGAGCCGATGTAGTCAAGATAGCGCTTGCCGTTGGCATCCCAGAAGGCGGCGCCCTGCGCGCGTTGTACGAACCGAGGCGTGCCGCCCACGGCGCGGAATGCGCGCACCGGTGAATTGACGCCACCGGGGATGCATTGGCGGGCGCGCTCGAACAGCGCGAGATTGAGGTCAGTGTTTTGTGTCATGGGCGGGCATGTCCAGAACTTGCAGGGCCTGGGCCTGTTCGTCGGTAAGCTCATCGCCTTCGGTTTCTGGCTGTGCCCAGAACAGGCGGTCGGGGACCACATTGCCCATGCCGGGCCGAAACCCCCCGTCCAGGCAGCGGTCAAGATAGCCCAGGGCCTCGGTCACGGCAGCGGCCAGGTCGGTTCCGCTGGCCACCAGCGCCGCAAGCGCCGCCGACAAAGTGTCGCCAGCGCCGGAGAACACAGCCTCGAACCGTTCGAACTTCTCGCTGCCCAGCACCGACTGCGGTGTGGCCAGCACGTTGTCCAGGAACTGGTCGGGTAGCGGCACACCGGTGACCAGTGTGTAAGGAACGCCCATCTCGGATGCGGCCTTGGCGATATCCCGCGGGCTCGGGCTGCGGTCGCTGCTCCAGTCGGGCAGCAACCACCGCCACAAGGTGCTGTGGTTTCCTACCAACACCGTTGTCTGCGGCAGGAGCAGCTCGCGAAAGGCGTCGAGGTACAGGTCGATCTGATTCTCGTCCCACCACGACAAGGTTGGCATGTATGCAATCAGCGGCACCTGGGCGTAATCGGCCGCGATCCCGGCGATAGTGCTGAGGTTTTCGGGGCTACCCACGAAGCCAACCTTGATCACCTGCACTGGCACGTCTTCCAGGATGGCGCGGGCCTGCTCGGCAACGGCTTCTTCGTCGAAGGCGAAATGATCGAACACCTCGGCGGTGTCGCGGACATAGGCGCCGGTCACTACGGGCAGCGCATGCGCGCCCACCGACGCGATTGCGGTGACATCGCCGGCGATGCCGCCCGCGCCGCTCGGGTCGTTGGCATTGAACACCAGCACGCACGCCGGACTGGCCGGTTCGGCATCGTCGTCACCTGCGCCCGGGCCGGCGGAAGAAGGGGTATTGGGGTTTGTCATAGGCCTGAATCCGGGGCGCGGCGCCACGCTGTGGATCGGAGGGCGAAAGGGCCCCGATACAATCGTTGCATTCTATGCGAAGGCCCTTTAAGCTGTGACCGAAACCAAAACTTGGATGTGTCTGATTTGCGGGTGGATTTACGACGAAGCTGCCGGAGCCCCCGACCACGGCATTCCTCCCGGAACGCCCTGGACCCAGATCCCCATGAACTGGACCTGCCCCGAGTGCGGAGCCCGCAAGGAAGATTTTGAAATGGTTCAGATATAGGCGGGGCGCGGGTACATCCTTTCTTCGGAGAAGCAGTCCCAGCCTGGTTACAACATGAGGAGCAGCGCCAAGTGAGCACGACTGGATCAGCGTTCAAGGTGCTGGTAATTGACGACAGCAACACGATCCGGCGCAGTGCTGAGATTTTCCTCAAGCAGGGAGGGCACGACGTGCTGCTGGCCGAGGACGGGTTCGACGCCCTGGCCAAGGTGAACGACTACCAGCCCAATCTCATTTTTTGCGACATCCTGATGCCACGCCTGGACGGCTACCAGACCTGCGCCATCATCAAACGCAATGTCAGGTTCGCTTCCGTGCCGGTCGTGATGCTGTCGTCCAAGGACGGCGTGTTCGACAAGGCGCGCGGCCGTATGGTCGGCTCGCAGGACTATCTGACCAAGCCATTTACCAAGGACCAACTGCTGCAGACCGTGCAGCAGTTCGGCGCCGCCAATCAAGGAGTGACGTGATGTCCATAAAGAGAATCCTCGTCGTGGACGATTCCAAGACTGAGTTGATGTTCATGACCGATCTGCTGCAAAAGAACGGCTTTTCGGTCAAGACTGCCGAGAACGCCGAGGACGCCTTCCGCCGGCTGGCCGAGGAGAAGCCCGACCTGATCCTGATGGATGTGGTGATGCCTGGCCAGAATGGCTTCCAGCTCACCCGGGCGATCACGCGCGACCCGCTCTACGCCGACGTGCCGATCATCATGTGCACCAGCAAGAACCAGGAAACCGACCGGGTCTGGGGCATGCGGCAGGGTGCACGCGACTACATCACCAAACCGGTGGCGGCGGACGAGCTGATGGCCAAGATCAAGGCCCTGGGCTGATCCGCATCGCCTGAAAGTCGCATGGCCAACCGCGAAGCCCTTCGAGAACTGCAAAGCCGACTGGCAAGCCGTCTGCAGACTGCCCGTACAGAAGGTGTCCAGGCGTCGTGGCTGGCCGTGGAGTCTGCCGGTTCGCGCTATCTTTTTCCGCTGGCCCAGTCGGGCGAGATCTTTCCGTTCGCCAGTGCCTTGCCGGTGCCCTATACGCAGCCCTGGTTCCTGGGCGTGGCCAACCTTCGCGGCGGCCTGTACGGCGTGGTCGACCTCGCAAGCTTCGTGGCCAGGCGCGCGCCCGTGCAGCGCTCAGACGCCAGCCGGGCCGAGTCTCGTCTAGTCGCGCTCAACGCGACGCTGGACGTCAATTGCGCATTGCTGATCGACCGTCTGGCAGGCCTGCGCCATCTGGAGGCGTTTTCGTCTTCGAGCGAGCCGCCAGAAGGCTCACCCGGGTTTTTCGGCAGCGGATACACCGACGCCAGCGGCGTCTACTGGCAGGAAATCAACCTGCAGGCGCTGTCGCTACAAACCCAGTTCCTGAGTATCAGCGCTTAAGTATTCCCAGCAAGGGCACGCATCATGTCATTCCTGAATAACCTGTTCCAGAAGAAGCCCGAAGAGTCGACCGGAGACCCCAGCGGTGAACTCAGCCTGGGCATGCCGGATGTGTCGGTGACCACACCCGCGGACGTGAATGAGGGTCGAACGACGGCCATGCAGTCGTTGCAGGGCGGCGACCCGGAGAATGTCGACGAGGGTGAGTCGCTCATTGCCGTAAGCGACGTCGACGATGAGGACCTGATCAGTGTGCCGCTGCTGGGGCGCCGCTCGATCGGCACCCACCAGCGGATCCTGGTGGCCGTTCTGGCATTGTCGATCGCGGTGCTCGGCTCGGTGGCCTTCTTCGCGGTGAACCAGTCCGACCGCGTAGCCCAGCAGGTGGCCGGCACCGGTAACTCATTGATGCAGTCGCAACGCCTTGCCAAGTCGGTCTCTCAGGCCCTGGTGGGCAGTGCCACGGCCTTCCCCGACGTGAAGGAGAGCTCTGACGTCCTGGCCAAGACCGTGCGCGGACTCAAGGCCGGTGACGAATCGCTGCGCCTGCAACCGGTGTCCGCCGAACTGCAGGGCGATGTCGAGAAGATCAATCCGCTGATGGAGCGGGCCGAGAAGAACGCCGGCACCGTGATGGGCCAGCAAAAGATCCTGACCCAGGTGGGCGCAGCCCTGCGCACCATCAATCGCCAGTCGTCCGACCTGCTCGAAATCGCCGAGACGGTCTCGTCGCTCAAACTTCAGCAGAATGCCGCCCCGGCAGAGATTTCCGCGGCTGGCCAGCTGGTCATGTTGACCCAGCGTATCGGCAAGTCCGCCAACGAGTTCCTGACGATGGAAGGCGTGAGCCCCGAAGCCGTGTTCCTGCTGGGCAAGGATTTGAACTCGTTCAAGGAAATCGCCGGAGGCCTGCTGGACGGCAGCCCGGAGCTGCGGCTGGCCGGCTCCAAGGACCCGCAAACCCGCGAGCGTCTTGACGCGCTGATGAAACTCTATGAGCAGACCCGCACGCAGGCCGGCGCCATTCTTGGCAACCTGCAGGGCCTGGTGTCGGCGCGTGAGGCCCAGGCCGCGATTATTCTGGACAGCGAGCCGCTGCGCCGTTCGCTGGAAGACTTGCAAGGAAAGCTGTCGACTCAATCGGGCCTTGGAGCGGGCTCCGTCGCGGCGCTGTTTATCTCCGCGATCTTGGCCATCCTTTGCGCCGGCGGCCTGGCCTATGTGCAGCTGCAGGACAGCGGAAAACGCCAGGCCGTGGCCGAGCAGCAACGGCTCGAGGCCGAGCAGCAGGAGCAGGAAGCCAAGCGCGTGAACGACGCCAACCAGGCCGCCATTTTGCGATTGATGAACGAACTGCAGACGGTAGCCGAAGGCGACCTCACGCAGGAAGCGACGGTGACGGAAGACATCACTGGCGCCATCGCCGACTCGGTCAATTACACGGTGGAAGAGTTGCGCCAGCTGGTGGGCAATGTACAGTCCACGGCGACCCGGGTGGCGCAAACGACGGCTCAGGTGGAAAGCACGTCCACCGAACTGCTGGCAGCCTCCACTGAACAGTTGCGGGAAATCCGCGAAACCGGCCAGTCTGTGCTGGACATGGCCGGTCGAATCAACCAGGTGTCCGGGCAAGCCCAGGAATCGGCCCAGGTGGCACGCCAGTCGCTGGTGGCGGCCGAATCCGGTCTGGCCGCCGTGCAGAACGCGATCGGCGGCATGAACTCGATCCGTGACCAGATCCAGGAAACCTCCAAGCGGATCAAGCGGCTGGGCGAATCGTCCCAGGAAATCGGTGAAATCACCGAGCTGATTTCCGACATTACCGAACAGACCAACGTGCTGGCCCTGAACGCAGCCATCCAGGCGGCATCGGCCGGTGAGGCTGGACGAGGTTTCTCGGTGGTGGCCGAAGAAGTGCAGCGGCTGGCCGAACGGTCGGCCGATGCCACGCGGCAGATCTCGGCACTGGTGAAGGCCATTCAGACCGACACGCAGGATGCCGTGGCCGCCATGGAGCGATCCACGCAGGGTGTGGTCGAAGGGGCCAAGCTGTCCGACAACGCGGGTACTGCACTGACCGAGATCGACCAGGTGTCACGCCGGCTGGCCGAGCTGATCGAGCAGATTTCTGCCTCGGCATCCAAAGAGGCCGAGTCGGCCAACGTGGTGGCCGGCAACATCCAGCACATTTTCGCGGTGACGGAGCAAACCGGAGAAGGCACGCGTTCCACGGCCCAGCAGGTGCGCGAGCTCTCGCGCATGGCCGAAGAGCTGCGTCAGTCCGTATCGCGATTCAAGATCGCCTGACGTCCCCTGCACCAGCAGCCCGACGACCCCCGCCAGAGCCTTCCTATGCAAGCGAACGAAACCGATATCGACCTGGCCGCCAACGATCTCGGGCCGCTGGCCTGGGTGCTGGACGAGCTGCGCAAGTCCCTCGATTCTGCGTCGGCCGCGCTGCGCCGTTATGTGCGCGATGCTGGCCTGGCGCGCGGCACCGATATGGCTTCCGTCGATACCGGCCAGTTGCGAATCGCCAGGCAGCAGCTGCACCAGGCCGTTGGTGCTCTCGAAATGGTCGGGCTTGGCGCGCCGGCCCATATCCTCAGGTCGATGGAGGCGGCGGCCCAGAAATTTGTCGAACGCCCCGAACTGTGCAGCGAGGCGGCTGCGGCCAAGGTCGAGCGGGCGGGTTTCGCCCTGACGGAATACCTGGAAGGCGTCCTGCTGGGCAAGCCCGCTTCGGCCGTGGCGCTGTTTCCGCTGTACCGGGATACCCAGGAACTCGCCGGTGCGGACCGGGTCCATCCGGCCGACCTGTGGGCGTTCGAATGGCGCTGGATCGAACCTGATGCGCCGGCCGGTCCGTCGCCACTGACCTACGATCCGTCTGTGCGCTCGCGCATGGACCAGTCTGTCCTGCGGGTGGTGAAATCCGGCGACGCAAAGGCGGCACGCGAACTTTCCCAGATCAGTCTGGCCCTGGCCGCCACGCAGCCGGCAAAGCAGCCCAGAATCTTCTGGAAGATCTGCGCGGCGTACTTCGAGTCGCTCTCGATGGGGCTGCTGCCACTGGACATCTACGTCAAGCGGGCAGCGTCGCGCGTCCTGCTGCAATATGCCTCGTTGGCCAGGGGCGATCTCGGGGTGTCCGACCGGCTGGCGCAAGACCTGGTCTTCTTCTGCAGCCAGGCCGCCGCCGAAAACCCGGAGCATGCTCCGGCGCTTACGGCGGTGCGGCAGGCCTGGAGCCTGGCCCGGTTTCAGCCCGTGGACTATCAGACCAGCCCCTACGGGCGTTTCGATCCCGTGCTGCTGGCCCAGGCGCGCAAGCGCATCACGGTGGCCAAGGAAACCTGGTCGTCGCTTTCCGGTGGCGACGCCAACAAGCTCAAGGGTGTGGCCGACCAGTTCAACCTGGTATGCGATTCGCTGCTCAAGTTGCACCCTGCCAGCGGCCCGCTGGCCCACTCTCTCAAGAATGTCGTAGACGCCGTCGTGCACTCGGGGCGCCCCCCCGCGCCGGAACTGGCGATGGAAGTGGCCACGGCCGTGCTCTACCTTGAGGCGGCTTTCGAAGATCTCGATCCTTCGGACTCAACCCTGGCACTGCGAACCGCGCGGCTGGCCGAGCGGCTTGATACCGCGCGGCACGGCGGCCAGCCCGAGGCGCTCGAGACATGGATGGAGGAACTGTACCGACGGGTCAGCGACCGCCAGACCATGGGCAGCGTTGTGGGCGAACTGCGCAGCACCCTGAGCGAGCTTGAGAAACTGCTCGACCAGTTCTTCCGCAACCCGCAAGACAAGACCCCCCTGCGCAACGCGCCGGCCCACCTTTCGCAGATGCGAGGCGTGTTGTCCGTGCTCGGGCTCGATCAGGCTGCCCATGCGGTCCTGCGGATGCGCGAATCTGTCGAGGAAATCATGGTCACCGAGATAGACGAGGAGCAGGTTCATGCGGCCGGCACCTTCGACAAGCTCGGCAACAACCTGGGCGCGCTTGGTTTCCTGATCGACATGCTCAACTACCAGCCTTCACTGGCCAAGAAGCTGTTCGTCTACGACGATGCCAAGGGCGAACTCAAGCCGCTGATGGGCCGCGCTGCGCACGCCCCGGTTGAAGGCGCTGCACCGGCCGGCCAGCTGCTGTCGCACGAGGTGATGTCGGTCGTCAGCGAAGCCGGGCAAACCGGCGACGACAAGGACCTTGGCGTCAAGCTGGACGCGCTGGCCAATCGCGCGGTGTTGGAAGAACAGAATGCAGTGGCCCACAGTGCGCGCGAGGCCGCCGCCGCGGTATCGGCCCAGGATTCGGGCGCGACGTCGGCGGCGCTGCAAAACCTGGCCGCTGCCGTTCAGGTCGCACCGCCGGCTGCCGCGGCAGCCACGGCCGCTGCCGACAACGAGGAAGACGACCTCAGGGATATCTTTCTGGAAGAGGCGCGTGAAGTCGTGCACAACGGCCTGGCCGCGGTCGCGACACTGGCCGATTCGGCCGGCGATCTTTCCGAGCTTACTACGCTGCGCCGAGCCTTCCACACGCTCAAGGGCAGTTCCCGGATGGTGGGGCTGACCGAGTTCGGCGAGGCCGCCTGGTCAATGGAGCAGGTGCTCAATACATGGCTGGCCGACCAGAAGCCGGCCAGCGATGGCCTGCTCAGGCTGGCTGGCGATGCGCTGACAGGGTTCGGACGCTGGGTCGAGGATATCGCTGCCCAGAACGACGGTGCCTGGAAGGCACCCATGTTCCGCATACCCGCCGACGCCATGCGGACCGATGGTCGCCTGCTGCCAATCAGCGTGCCTCAGGTTGAGATCATCGAGGCGGCCGAACTGCCTCCGCTGATCGAACTCGTCGAAAGCCCGGCCCAGGAAGCTGCGCCGGCCGAACCGCTTGTCACTGCGGTTTCCTTCGATGCCACGCAGGTGATCCGTGCGGAAGTGCCTCCCCCGGCCGTGGCCGAGATCGACGCTTCCGAACTGACACCGGATTTCGATTTCGAGCAGGTGACGCTCGGAGGCCCGGCCGACGTGCCCGCCGCACCGCCCGAAGCGCCGCTGCAAGCTGTGCCGGAGATCGAAGGCATCGATCTGGCTGGCCTGGCAGCACTTTCGGACTCTCAGGCACATCCTGAGGCCGAACTGGTCCTGCCGCCGATCGAAGAGGTCCCGGTCGTGGCCGCGAGCGAGCCGGTGGCAGCAGAGCCCGAGTGGCCCGAGCCCGTTGTACCGCACGAGCCGTCCATTGAGCAAGCGGGCGTCGCTGATGACCAGGTCAAGGTGATCGGTCCGCTGCGCATCGGTATCCCGCTCTACAACGTCTATCTCAACGAGGCGGACGAGTGGTCTCGCCGCCTGGTGACCGAGGTCACCGAATGGGCGCTTGAGCTCGACCGCCCTGTCCCGGATTCCACGGTCGGCCTGGCGCACGCGCTGGCTGGTAGTTCGGCGACGGTCGGCTTCCATGCCTTGTCCGACATTGCGCGCGCGCTCGAGAGCGCGTTGGGCCACGCGCAGGCACTGGTTCGGGGCACGCCCCAGCACGGCCAGGCGTTCGTCGAGGCGGCGGAAGAAATACGCCGATTGCTGCACCAGTTCGCCGCAGGATTCCTGAAGAAACCCGAGCCGCACATCGTGCAGACGCTGCAGTCGCTCAAGGAAATCGCCGCACCGCACCGTGCCGACGTGGCTGAGCCGGCACAGGCCATGGATCTGGATGAGCTCGATTTCGCAGAGCCCGCACCACCAGTGGCGGAGATTCCGGCAGCGGCGCATGTGGACGAGGTGATCATCCCGGTTGTCCTGCCCGAACCGATCGCGCAGGCAGCTGTCGCTGAGGTTCCCAAGACGGTGGACGGGGAGCGCGATCAGGACGACTTCGACATCGCCGATGCCGTCGACCCCGACCTGTTCCCGATTTTCGAGGAAGAGGCGCTGGAACTGTTGCCGCAACTGGGCGGCGCCCTGCGCCAGTGGGTGGCACGGCCCGACAACCGCAGCGCCCGGGACGAAGTGCTGCGGGCACTGCATACCCTCAAAGGAAGCGCCCGCCTGGCCGGTGCGCTGCGGCTTGGTGAAATGGCGCACCGGATGGAATCCGAGATCGAATATCTCGGCTCCGAAAACGTGAATGCCGTCGATCTGGAGCCGCTGCTGCAGCGACTGGACAACTTGCAGGGCAACTTCGAGACGGTGCGGGCAACCGGCGGCTTGCCGCCGGAGCTGCCCGTTGCCGAGGCGCCCACAGCGGCCGCTGAATTCGAAGCGCCCACAGTGGTACCAGCTGCGGCGGCGGCCGCCAACGATGCGGGCATGGCACCCGGCGCACCCCTGGCCGCACGGCCCAAGCATGCGGTGCTGGCGATGCCGGTGACATCGACTGTTGCGGCGCAGCGGGCCGCCAGCACACAAGCAGTGCGTGTGCGCTCCCAGCTGCTGGACCGGCTGGTCAACCAGGCGGGCGAAGTGATGATCACGCGCTCCCGTCTGGAGGCCGAGCTCAAGCAGCTGCGCAGTTCGCTGAACGACTTGACCGGCAACCTGGACCGGCTCCGCTCGCAATTGCGCGACATCGAGTTGCAGGCCGAATCCCAGATGCAGTCGCGCCTGGCCCAGGCCAAGGACTCCGCTGCCAACTTCGACCCGCTCGAGTTCGACCGCTTCACCCGGGTCCAGGAACTGACCCGCATGATGGCCGAGTCGGTGAACGACGTCGCCACGGTGCAGCGCAATCTGCAGCGCACGGTTGAGTTGACTGAAGACGACCTGATTGCCCAGGCACGGCAAACGCGCGAACTTCAGCGCGACCTGCTTCGCACGCGGATGGTCGAGTTCGAGGGCATCTCCGACCGCCTGTATCGGGTGGTGCGCCAGGCTTCCAAGGAAACCGGCAAACAAGTCAAACTCGACATCACCGGCGGCTCGATCGAAATGGACCGCGGCGTCCTCGATCGGATGACCCCCGCGTTCGAACACCTGTTGCGCAACTGCGTGGTGCACGGCATCGAAGATCCGGCATTGCGGGTTCAGGAGGGAAAGGACGCGACGGGCACCGTCCTGATCGGGCTGCATCACGAAGGCAATGACGTCTCCGTCGAATTCCGCGATGATGGCGCCGGCCTTGACATGGCGGGCATCCGCGCAAAGGCGCTGCAGCAGGGACTGCTCGCGCCCGGGCAGGAACTCAGCGACAACGATGCGGCCACCCTGATCTTCACGCCGGGATTTTCCACCGCAGCCCAGGTAACCGAGCTTGCCGGCCGCGGTATCGGGATGGACGTGGTCCGATCCGAAGTCAACGCGCTCGGTGGCCGCATCGAGACGACCACGAAACCCGGCAAGGGCACGACTTTCAAGCTGGTCCTGCCCTTGACCACGGCCGTCACCCAGGTGGTCATGATCCGCAGCGGCAACCTGGCCGTGGGCGTTCCGGCCAACCTGGTTGAAATCGTGCGGCGTGCGCCGGCCAAGGACGTGCAGCAGGCCTACAACACGGGCTACTTCGAATTCGGCGGCGAGCAACTCCCGTTCTTCTGGTCCGGTGCCTTGCTGCAGGCGTCGCCGCGCAGCGTCGAGGCCCAGGGCAAGACCCTTCCGGTCGTGGTGTTCCGCAGTGCAGCGCAGCGTATTGCCGTGCACGTGGACGAAGTGCTGGGCAACCAGGAAGTCGTGGTGAAGAACCTCGGGCCGCAACTGGCCCGCCTGCCCGGCCTGGCCGGCATGTCGCTGCTGGCTTCTGGCGCCGTGGTGTTGATCTACAACCCGGTGGCGCTCACGACGGTGTATGGCGAACAGGCAAGGCAGTTCAGCGCCGACCGGGCGCAGCCTGAGGTGCTTGAAGGTGCGGGTGGCAGCGCGGCCGTGGCCACTGTCGACACGCCACCCCAGATTCCGCTGGTCTTGGTGGTGGACGATTCCATTACCGTGCGCCGCGTCACGCAACGCCTGCTTCAGCGAGAAGGCTACCGCGTCGCGCTGGCCAACGACGGCCTGCAGGCGCTTGAACGGCTGGCAGAAGAGCGTCCGTCGGTTGTCCTGTCGGACATCGAAATGCCCCGCATGGACGGCTTCGACCTGGCGCGCAACATTCGGGGCGACGCGCGCATGAGCAAGCTGCCCATCATCATGATCACCTCGCGCATCGCCGAAAAGCACCGCGAACACGCCATGTCATTGGGCGTCAACGGCTACCTGGGCAAGCCGTATTCTGAAGAAGAACTGCTTAGCCTGATCAAGCACTACTGCTCGGCTGAAGTGGCGGCGTGACGCCGGCGCGCTGGCAGTGCCACGGTTCAGGCGCTGTCAGTTGGTCATGAGTTCAGCGGTGCCGATCAACGTGACATCCATTGAATGCTCCGCGGCTGGCATTGTGGTCGTTCCGTTGACCTGATTGCGCATGCCGCGCGCAAGTGCCGTAGCCGCATCGCCTGAATACGCGGTGAGTTCTGCCGTGGTATCCAGCGCCTGGGTGAACTCGGTAGCCACCGCCAGCTTCTGCGCGATGGTCGAAAAAGGATTGCGCAATATGCGCGACAGGGCTGAAGCGATCGGTGCCAAACTGGAATGGGAAAGAGGGACTGATGGGGCGGTCATGGAGTTGACGCTTCCTGACGGAGACTTCAGCCCGGCTGCTGATGCTTCAGTGCTTCCCTGAGGCAGCGTTGGCATTCTTCACCACCGCGTAGCGTTCGAGCGTGCGAATGCGGGCCTTGTCATGCATCACCACCGGGAGGGGATAGTTGCGCCCCAATTCAACGCCCGCGGCGAGCAGTTCCATCGGGCTGGCTGTCCACGGCTGGTGCAGCACCGCGGTCGGCAGGTCGGCCAGTTGCGGCAGGTACTTGCGAATGAAGCGCCCCTCAGGGTCGAACTTCTCGCTCTGGCTGATAGGGTTGAAGATGCGAAAGTAGGGCTGCGCATCGCAGCCGCTCGAACTGGCCCACTGCCAGCCGCCGTTGTTGGCCGCCAGGTCGAAGTCGTTCAAACGCAAGGCAAAGTAGCGCTCACCGCGTCGCCAATCCAATCCCAGGTCCTTGCACAGAAAACTTGCCACCACCATGCGCAGGCGGTTGTGCATGTAGCCGGTCTGGTTGATCTGCGCCATCGCGGCGTCCACCAGCGGGTAGCCGGTGCTGCCCTCGCACCAGGCCTGGAACAGCGCGTCGGCGTGCTTGCCATGTTCCCAGCGGATGGCGTCGAACGCGGGCTTGAAGCTGTGGCTGTGGCCCTGCTCATCCACCACATGCGGAAAATTGGCGAGGACCTGGAAATAGAAATCACGCCAGATCAGTTCGCTGAGCCAGACGGCGGCGCCATGGCTGCCCTGACTCGTCTTTTCTTGGGCAGCGCGCACCACTTGCCGTACTGACACTGTGCCGAAGCGAAGGTGGACACTGAGGTAGCTGGGGCCCTTGACGGCTGGAAAATCCCGCGTCTGCGCGTAGCGATCGATGCGGGCCAGAAAATCGTCGAAGACCGCCGCCGCCCCGGTCGCGCCGCCGTGGATGCCAAGCTGAGCGAGATTGGTCGAGGTAAACCCGATGGTTTCCAGCGCCGGCGGCGCGCCGCGCAGGGCCGGCGGGCGCGCGGCCAGTGCGTCCGCGTACTTTTCAACCGGATACGCCCTCATGTGGAAATCATCGAGCCGGGCCAGCCAGGCGTTCTTGTAAGGCGTGAAGACGACGTAGGGCCGGCCCGTCTGGGTCAGCAATTCGTCGCGCTCGAAGATCGCGTGGTCCTTGGTGGTATGGAAGCCAATGCCGGCGGCGGCCAGTGCGCCGCGCACTGCGGCGTCGCGCGCGACCGCGCCCGGTTCGTAGTCATGGTTGGCAAACACCGCTTGAACACCCAGTTTGCCGGCCAACTGGACGATCTCGTCGCTGGCCACGCCATGGCGCACGATCAGGCCGGCGTCCTCGTGCCCGCACGAGGAGCGCAGGTCAAGGTCCAGCGCTACCAGAGATTCGCGGATGAACTCGACCCGCCGGTCCTGCCGCGGCAGGACCCCAAGGATGGGGGTGTCGAACACGAACGCGCAATGGACCAGCCGGCACGACTTCAGTGCATGGAACAGTGCGGCGTTGTCGTGGACCCGCAGGTCGCGGCGAAACCACATCAGGCCGGCGGGATAGGGTTTTTCCATTGGGTCCGTTAAAATGGGGATCATGCCTGTCGCCGAGTCGCCCATCAACCTGACGCATCACTTCCTGATTGCGATGCCGGGCATGGAGGACGAAGCGTTCGCCAAGAGCGTTGTCTACCTGTGCGAACACAGCGCTCGCGGCGCCCTTGGCCTGGTGATTAACAAGCCCAGCGACATCAACCTCAAGCGCCTGTTCGACAAGGTTGAGCTTCCCCTGGCGCGCGATGATCTGGCGAGCACGCCCGTGTTCCAGGGCGGGCCGGTCCAGACCGAGCGCGGGTTTGTCCTGCACGAGGCCGTGTTCAGCGCGGGCGCCTCGCCGAGCGAACCGGTTTATGCCTCGACCATGACGATTCCCGGTGGGCTCGAAATGACCACCTCCAAGGATGTGCTGGAAGCCATGTCTACCGGCGCCGGCCCGCGCAAGGTGCTGGTGTCTTTGGGCTACGCGGCCTGGGGCGAAGGCCAGCTGGAGTCCGAAATCGCCGAAAACAGCTGGCTTACCGTCGGCGCCGACCTGGCCGTGATCTTCGACACGCCGGTCGACCAGCGCTACGACAAGGCGCTGATGCTGCTGGGCCTGCAGGCGTGGATGCTATCCCCCGAGGCGGGGCACGCATGAGCACCCCGGTGCTCGATATACCCTCGTTTTACCAAACTTTTCTGGCTTTTGATTTCGGTGCCCGGCGCACCGGCGTGGCGGTGGGCAACCGGCTGCTGGGCACGGCCACGCCGCAGCCCACGATCGCGGCGGAGGGCGAGGCACGGCTGGCTGCCGCGGCTGCCAGGGTAGCCGAATGGCAGCCGGACGCGCTGGTCGTGGGGGTGCCGTTTCATCCCGACGGCGCCAGCCACGAAAATACCGTCCGGGCCAGGAAGTTCGCCCGCCAGTTGCGTGGCCGTGTGAAGCTGCCCGTGTTCGAGGTGGACGAGCGCTACAGCACGACCGAGGCGCTGGCTAACGGTGCAGCCGACCTCGACGCGGGCGCCGCCTGCGTCATTCTTGAACAGTTCTTGAGGAGCTTGCCGTGACGACCCTGGTTCTGGATGCACAAGCCCTGTATGGGGAGCTATTGCGTGGCGTGCAGCAGCTGCGCGGCCCTGAAAGCCATCTCGTGGGGATCACTTCGGGCGGCGCATGGCTGGCCGAGCGCTTGCACAGTGACCTCCGCCTGCCCGGCAGCGCGGGGGTGATTTCCTCGGTGATGCACCGGGACGACTTCGCCAAGCGCGGACTGTCCGGCGCCGGCCAGCAGACCCAGCTGGATTTCGACGTCAACGAATCGCACATCATCTTGCTCGACGACGTGCTCTACACCGGCCGCACCATCCGGGCCGTCCTGAACGAGCTGTTCGACTACGGCCGCCCGGCCAGCGTCAAACTTGCCGTCCTGGTGGACCGGGGCGGGCGTGAACTGCCGGTCCAGGCCGACTATGCAGCCGCGCGTGTCGCCCTGCCGGCCCACCAGTCCCTGGCCCTGGCGCGCGACGAGAGGGGCAAATTCAGTTTCAAGGTGGAGGAAGCCTGACTGTGCTGTACAAACGCAACCCCCAGCTCAACAAGAGCGGCGAACTGGTCCACCTGCTGTCCATCGAGGGCCTGCCGCGCGACATCGTCACCCATATCCTCGACACGGCGGCCAGCTTCGTCAGTGTCAGCGACCGCGAAGTCAAGAAGGTGCCGCTGCTGCGCGGCAAGAGCGTATTCAACCTGTTCTTCGAGAATTCGACGCGCACCCGCACCACCTTCGAGATCGCCGCCACGCGCCTGTCTGCCGACGTGATCAACCTGGATATTGCACGCTCGTCCGCATCCAAGGGCGAGTCGCTGCTGGACACGATCGCCAACCTGAGCGCGATGGCCGCCGACCTGTTCGTTGTTCGCCACAGCGAGTCAGGGGCGCCCTACCTGATCGCCCAGCACGTTGCGCCGCACGTCCACGTCGTCAACGCTGGCGACGGCCGCCATGCCCATCCGACTCAGGGCCTGCTGGACATGTACACCATCCGGCACTACAAGAAGGATTTCTCCAATCTCACGGTAGCGATCGTCGGCGACGTGCTGCACTCGCGCGTGGCACGGTCCGACATTCACGGCCTCACGACGCTGGGCTGCGCCGAAGTGCGGGTGGTCGGCCCCAAGACCCTGGTGCCGGCCGACATGGCCGCGATGGGCGTGCGTGTCTGTCACACCTTGGAAGAGGGGATCAAGGGTTGCGACGTCGTCATCATGCTACGGCTGCAGAACGAGCGCATGAGCGGGGCGCTGCTGCCGTCATCGCAGGAATTCTTCAAGAGTTACGGGCTGACGCCCGAGAAGCTGCAACTGGCCAAACCCGATGCGATCGTCATGCACCCGGGGCCGATCAACCGCGGTGTCGAGATCGATTCGGCGGTGGTTGACGGCAATCAGAGCGTGATCCTGCCGCAGGTTACCTTTGGCATCGCGGTGCGCATGGCGGTGATGAGCATCGTGGCCGCCAACGAGGCATGAGGGCGCGATGAAAATATTGATACGAAACGGCCGGGTCATCGATCCCGCATCCAATCGGGACGAAATCTGCGACCTGGCCCTGGCGGCCGGCCGCGTGCTGGCAATCGGCCGCGCGGCGCCCGGCTTCACGCCCAACAAGGTGGTTGAGGCCGGCGGCTGCGTTGTGGCGCCGGGCCTGGTCGATCTGGCGGTGCGTTTGCGTGAGCCCGGCCACGAGCATGCCGGCATGCTGGAAAGCGAAATGGCGGCGGCGGTGGCTGGCGGCGTGACCAGCCTGGTCTGTCCGCCCGATACCGACCCGGTGCTGGATGAGCCGGGGCTGGTGGAAATGCTGAAGTTCCGGGCCGAGAAGCTGCACCAGGCCAGGGTGTTTCCGTTGGGTGCGCTGACCCGAAACCTGCAAGGTCAGATCCTCACTGAGATGGTCGAACTCAGCGAGGCAGGCTGTGTCGGATTCAGCCAGGCCGAGGTGCCGCTGGGCGACACCCAAGTGATGCTGCGTGCGCTCCAATATGCGTCGACCTACGGCTATACCGTCTGGCTGCGGCCGCAGGACCTGCACCTTGGCCGGGGCGTTGCCGCCAGCGGTGCGCTGGCAACACGGCTGGGCCTGTCAGGTGTGCCGGTCGCGGCCGAAACCATCGCCCTGCACACGTTATTCGAACTGGTGCGGGCCACGGGCGCGCGGGTTCACCTGTGCCGCCTGAGCAGCGCAGCCGGAGTCGACCTGGTGCGCCAGGCCCGGGCGGAGGGGCTGCCCCTGACATGCGACGTCAGCATCAACTCGCTGCACCTGACCGACAACGACATCGGTTACTTCGACAGCCGCATGCGGCTGAACCCGCCGTTGCGCCAGCAGCGGGACCGGGATGCCCTGCGCGCGGGCCTGGCGGACGGCACGATCGATGCCCTGGTATCCGATCACACGCCGATAGAAGAGGATGCCAAGGCGCTTCCTTTCGCCGAGGCCGAACCTGGCGCCACCGGACTCGAATTGCTGCTGGGCCTGGCCATCAAGTGGGGCCAGGAAAGCGGTGTCGGCCTCACGCGCTCGCTGGCGGTGCTGACCAGCGAGCCAGCAAAGGTGCTTGGCGCCGCGCTGGGCACACTGCAGGCCAGTGCCGGGCAACTGGTCGAAGGCGGCATCGCAGATGTCTGCATCTTCGACCCCCAGGGGGCGTGGACCATCACGCCGGCTGCGCTGCGCAGCCAGGGCAAGCACACTCCGTTCTCGGGCTACGAATTGCCCGCCCGCGTGCGTTGTACCATCGCGGCCGGCCAGATCGCCTACGAAGACTGGCAGCGGGCCTGAGCGGTCCATGAACGCATTTCGCGCCGCGTGGAAGCTGGTGCGCGCCGCGGCGCACGCCCTGGCCGGCCTGCGCATCATCGTCTTCGTGTTCCCGCGGATTGACCCGCGGGCCCGTCAGGACCATGTCCAGGCCTGGGCGCTGCACATGCTGGAGTTGCTGGACATCGGCCTGACGCTGCGCGGGAATCCGCCGCCGCACGGTCCTGTGCTGCTGGTGGCCAACCACATTTCATGGCTGGATATCCTGGTCATTCACGCCGCCCTGTACTGCCGTTTTGTCGCAAAGGCGGACGTGAAACATTGGCCGCTGATTGGCCGTCTGGCCACAGGGGCCGGCACACTGTATATCGAACGCGAATCGCGGCGCGATGCGCTGCGTGTCGTGCACCACATGGCCGAGAGCCTGCGCGCAGGCGATATTCTGGCGGTGTTTCCCGAAGGCACGACCGGCGACGGCCTGACGCTGCTGCCGTTTCATGCCAACCTGCTGCAGGCTGCCATTTCGGCCAGCGCGCCGGCCCAGCCACTGGCCTTGAAATTCATCGATGTGGCCAGCGGCCAGATCAGCCATTCGCCCAGTTACATCGGCGATGAAACCCTGCTCGGCTCGGTCTGGCGCACGCTGAGCGGGCCTCGGACCATCGCTGTCGTGAGCTTCGGCCAGCCTGAGCACGCGCAGGGGCGCGACCGGAGGGCCTGGGCGGCGCACCTTCGCGGCCAGGTGGCTCAATTGATTAGGTAGCGCGGGGGGCTGGCGCGACCGGGGCGTCATTGCTTATGCTAGGCAATGTGTTCGGGGACCCTGCGATTTTTTTGCGCGCTAGGGCGCACCGGTCAGAAGTCTTCGCTGCCGTCGGCGCGCGAAGCGCCCGCCTTGCGGAACACCACCTCGCCAGTGGGCACGTGCACGACGCGGATCTCCTGACCCGGGGTCGTGCTCTTGGCCGCCATGGCAACTGCCAGCGAGCGGCTACTGTAGTACAGGTGCTCGCGCGCGCCTGGACGGGGCAACAGCAAACCCGCCAGGGGCGCGCTGCTTTCGATGCGGTAATCGGCCGGTGACATGCCAACCTCTCTGTGTTGTCTCTTGAACTGCTACTGGTCTACCTGCTGGACCATCTCATGGTAGTGGGCAGCGGTGACAGTGAAGTGACATGAGTGCAAGCTCTCGTCACATTCGTAACGATTCGCAATGGTGCGTTGCAACAGCAAACGGGTGATCGAACGGCGCAGTTCGCAGTGCACTGGTACCACCGACAGGAATCGAACCTGTATCTGAGACTTAGGAGGTCCCCGTTCTATCCATTGAACTACGGCGGCGGCGACGGGTATTCTATTTGCTCAGCAGCCGCATGGCCTCTTCCAGGCCCTTGACGGTGAGCGGGTACATCCGCTGGTTCACCAGCTGCTGGATCACGCTGATGCTCTGGCGGTATTGCCAGACGCCCTGGGGCTCGGGGTTGATCCAGGCGAACTTGGGGAAGGCATTGGTCAGGCGCTGGATCCATTCGGCCCCGGCTTCCTCGTTGTTGTATTCGACGCTGCCGCCGGGCTGCAGGATTTCGTAGGGGCTCATCGTGGCGTCGCCCACGAAGATCATCTTGTAGTCCTTGTTGTACTTGCGGATGATGTCCAGCGTCGGGAATTTTTCGGAAAAGCGCCGCCGGTTGTTCTTCCACATGAAGTCGTAGACGCAGTTGTGGAAGTAATAGAACTCCAGGTGCTTGAACTCGGTCTTGGCCGCCGAGAACATCTCCTCGACGCGGTGGATGTGCTCGTCCATCGTGCCGCCCACGTCCATCAGCAGCAGCACCTTCACATTGTTGTGGCGCTCGGGCACCATCTTGATGTCCAGGTAACCCGCGTTGGCCGCCGTGCACTTGATGGTGTCGTCCAGGTCGAGTTCTTCTTCGGCGCCTTCGCGGGCGAATTTGCGCAGCCTGCGCAGTGCGATCTTGATGTTGCGCGTGCCCAGCTCCTGGGTGTCGTCGTAGTCCTTGTAGGCGCGCTGGTCCCATACCTTCACGGCGCTCTTGTTGCGGCTCTTGTCCTGGCCGATGCGGATGCCCTGCGGATTGAATCCGTAGGCGCCAAAGGGCGAGGTGCCGCCCGTGCCGATCATCTTGCTGCCGCCTTCGTGGCGCTCCTTCTGTTCCTCGAAGCGCTTCCGGAGGGTTTCCATCAGCTCATCCCAGCCCATCTTTTCGATCTTGGCTTTCTCTTCGGGGCTAAGTTCGAGCTCCAGGTTTTTTCGCAGCCATTCGAGCGGGATGTCGCGAGTGAAGTCGGCCAGCATCTCCACGCCCTTGAAATAGGCAGCGAACGCCCGGTCGAACTTGTCGTAGTGCTTCTCGTCCTTGACCAGCGTGGTGCGCGACAGGTAGTAGAAATCGTCAATGTGCCAACCATCCTGGCTGGCCGGGCCAACGACGCCTTCCCTCAGGCCCTCGAGCAAGGTGAGGTATTCCTTGACCGACACGGGCAGCTTGGCGCTGCGCAGGGTGTAGAAGAAATCGATCAGCATGTCAGACTCCGCCGAGCCGCCTCAGGGAGGCTGAGGCCCCCTCGGGGGGGCAGTGAACATAGCAAACGTGGGGGCATGATGTCCCTCCTTAGTGCGCGCCTTCGCGCGGCTTGTCGAGCAGGTAGTTCAGGTGCGCCTTCACCTCGGGCCACTCGCCCGCGGCCAGGCTGTACATCACCGTATCGCGTACGGTGCCGTCGCGCCGCAGCGCATGGTGTCGCAGCACGCCGTCCTTGCGGGCGCCCAGCCTTTCGATCGCTTGCTGACTGGCAAAGTTGTAGTTGTCGGTGCGCCATCCCACCAGCTTGGCGCCCAGCGTTTCAAAAGCGTGGGTCATGAGCAGCAGCTTGCAGGTGGTGTTGACGTGGCTGCGCTGCCAGCTGCGCCCGTACCACGTGTACCCGATCTCCAGCCGCTCGACGGCGGGCACGATGTCGTGATAGCGGGTACTGCCGATGATCTGGCTGCTAGCCAGGTCGCGCACCACGAAGGGCAACATGTGCCCGTCCTGATAGCCCTGCAGCGCGGCCGCGACGTAGGCCGCGGTCTCGCCGGGAGCCGGCACTGACGTGATGCGCAATTTCCACAGCTCGCCATCTCGCGCCGAGGTTTCCAGCCCGGCCACGTGCTCCGCCGACAGCGGTTCCAGCCGCACGCGCGGCGTCTCGAGTGTCACAGGTTGGGGTTTGAGCATCACACCTCGCAGCTCATTTCTGCTTCCGGGAGGCGCGCCAACGGCGTGCCAGGTGCAGGCCGGCACCGCCGCCCAGACCGGCCAGCACGATGCCGCCGATGGCGGTGCCGCCATAGCCCGCGGCCAGGGG